>JANXUJ010000206.1 GCA_025356295.1 Cyanobacteriota bacterium | reverse complement strand
AAAATTTTTAGGACATACTTTGCAGCACCAAGTCGATGTATTTGAAAAATCCCGCGATCATGACATCATCATGGATCTTGCGCCTACGGGGACAGGTAAAACCAAAGCAGGTTTATCTGTATTGCTACATAATCGCGATCGCAGTGCTATTTATATTGCACCGACCAACGCTCTTGTAGAGCAGCAAACAGAAGCTGCCAAGCAATTTGTAAAAGATGCAGGGCTAAATCATTTTGTGATCGCCGCATCTGCTAAAGAAGTTCGCGCATGGTCAAACGATCGCGTGGGTTCTCGTCCAGGGGAGAAAATCTATAACTTACTTCGCAATCCTGCGATATTTTTTCCTGAACTTGGAGAATACCGACCGATTCTTTTGGTCACAAACCCCGATCTGTTTTATTATGCGACTTTCTTTGCTTATAACCGACTAGATCGCGTCAATATCGCCAGCATTTTTTACAATCAATTTACAACCGTCATTTTTGATGAGTTCCATCTTTATGATGCCAAGCAACTTGTGAGCTTATTTTTCTATCTTGCCTTTTCTCATGTATTTGGATTCTTTGCGAATAATAGAAAAGTTGTCTTGTTGACTGCGACACCAGATAAAACCTGTGAAGCTGCTTTATCTGAACTTAAGGCGCAGGGTGTAAAAATTGCAAGGGTTGACGGTGAAACAATAACCGATCGCATGATTCCATCACAAACATCGGTACGCTTAGAAATCAAACCCCAAAGCGATCGCGATTCACTTCTAGATGCAATTGCTAATGAAGTTAAACAACGTTTTGAAGAGCATCCAGATTGCAATGGTGCAATTATTCTTGATTCTAAAGATCATATTAATCGCTTAGCAGATCGTCTTAAGGCAAAAGGACTAGATAATTACATCGGTAGAATCACAGGCTCAACACCAAAAGGCGATCGCAACCTAGCGGCACAACAGCCCATTATTCTGGCGACTAGCACTGTTGATGTTGGCTTCAACTTTGAGCGTAGTCCCGATCCTGCCCGTCAAAACCTAGATTGGTTAATTTTTACAGCCCGCGATCGCGCTGCTTTTTGGCAGAGAATCGGAAGAGTTGGGCGAGTTCTCGGTAAAGCCGAAACCAATATTCCATCCAGAGCGATCGCTTATCTGCCTGAAATTGCATGGGAGCAAGGAATTGCCGATCTTAACTGTAACGGTGGACGCTCTGCATTATGGCAAAAGCTAGAAGAATTGCCATGTCTTGATAAACCATTTTTACAAATTTATTGGCAGTCTGAAGCATTTCTAGAAATTGCAAAACCTTTGCTAATTCTAAGCGACATGATGGAAAAGCTACCTCAAGCAGATTTCATTCCTAAGCTTTATGAAACGCTCAAAGTTACTTTAGGAGGTCGCAAAGACTGGAATTATTACAAACATAGAATGAGAACTTTACAAGGAGCTGAATCTGTATCTCGGTCAAAGCCTGAAGAGCTTAAAAAAGATCCACTGAAATTTCTTGGACAGGCAAAATATGATTTTGTTAATGCTTTTCTCAAGGCAAAATACCCAGAAGAAGCTGAAGAACTGAGAGCTAAGCGTACCAGTCTAAGTGACTATGAAAAGCATTTTAAAGAAGATAAAGAAGCTGCTATTGAGCTTAAAGAGTTTGCAACTTGTCTTATTGCTAGTTATGCCCCACTTTTCCAGTTTCGAGAAAGTCTATTTGAAAACTTAGGAATTAACGATCCAAAAGGCTTGATTTTAGATTATTCCGAAGAGACTGAACTCGATCCCATTCATTTGCTTAGGCACTATGAATTTACTGCGAGAGGTTCTGAAATTGAGATTACTAAGCGAGCTAATCCACCTTATACAATTAGCTTTAGTTGGCGATTTCACGGATTAAAAGATGATTTTCTAAAGACTCAAATCAACAAGTTAACCGTTCTACAAGGCTGTAGTATCCAACGAATGATTGACGGAGCAATTTTCCCAACTCCTTTGTTAAAGTCTTTAGAAAAAGAGATGCTTTCAGGAGTAATAATTTGTCCTATAGCAAGCGCTAGTGCTTATTACACGCTAAGAAAGATGAGGATTATAGCTTATCCTATTACAGTTAAAGGCAATGATTTTGAGAAAGAATATGCCTTTTTACCATCCCTATCAGGAATTCTGACTGCTGCAATGGCTGGTGTTAAAATTCGCTTAATGGATGAAGAAAATTTTTGGATTGCTTAATAGAAACATATTGAACACGGTTTATAAATTTATGGTTTGCTCAAAATTTTTGATGCTTTGATGCGGATTTTGGTACAGGTAATGACAACCGAAAATCAGCTAAATTTAAAACAGGAGGAGAAATGATTTACTTAATTCGCGATCGCGCCACCAAAGAACAAGTTGCTCAGATTGCTCATAAAATTTTAGGTAACATATGAAGAATTGGAATGCCATCAAACAACGCTATCTAGTCGATCAAGTTCCCACGCGATTAGGCGGTATTGCCGCTAATTTAGCCCGTGTCAAATCTTTCTCTAAAAATATCGCTCATTCAGACCTAGTAGTCAGCCTAGTGGAAGAAAGCAAAATATTTATAGAGTGGACAGCTAACGATGCTGACATCGACACGGCTGGCGAACTGGTGGAACGGAACTACAGATTCAGCTTGCACTGTGGCAATTGCGCTGGAAAACTATCTGGGCAGACCCAGCGCAACGGATGGAAGTTGCAGCACAAGCACAGATCTGGTCAGATCGGATTTTAGAGCGATCGGGACTTTTAAACTAAGAGAAGGAATTAAAAAACTATGCCTCATAGCCTTGTTGTTAATTTTATGCCGAAAACACCGATTTATCCTGAATATCTGACAGGGCGGCATATTCATGCACTTTTTCTCACGTTGGTGAGTTCTGTTGATCGCGAATTAGGCGATCGCTTACATGGTGAAAAAGCAAACAAAGGATTTGGATTGAGTCCGATTCAGCCAAGAACTAATCGCTCCCTAGTGTGGCACTATACTCGCGATATTCCACAAGCAAATTCTTGCTGGTGGCGAATTACTTTGCTGGATGAAGTTCTATTTGGTAAACTGACTGGGCTTTGGCTCAATCTTAATCCTGATCGCGCTTTTCATCTCGGCTCGGCTGACTTGTATATCACTAGCATTCTCGGCACACCGCAATCTAATCAACCCTGGGCAAATTTTGCCACTTATCAACAAATTTATGATCGCGCTTCTGAGACTGAGCGTAATATTACTTTTCAGCTAGCCACGCCCACCGCCTTTCGTCAGGGTAAATACGATTCGCCATTGCCAACTCGCGACAATGTATTTAAGAGTCTATGCGATCGCTGGAATACTTATTGTGAAATTCAGCTTCCATTTGAGATTATTGAGCCAATTTTTCCAAGTCGTTTTGATATTAAGACAGAAGTTGTCACTAACTATGACAAGCATCATTTTATCGGCTGTATCGGTGAAATCGGTTATCGTATTCTTGGTGATGTGGAACCTGAAACAATTAAAAAAATTAACGCTTTAGCAGATTTCGCTATTTTTTCAGGGATTGGCAGAAAGACCACTATGGGAATGGGAATGGCGAGACGAGTATGAATGAACCGATCGCGATCGCATCTTTAAACCAATATGCCTACTGCCCCCATCGCTGTTGGCGAATGTTTTGTGCGGGTGAGTTTGTGGAAAATCATTACACGATTGAGGGAACGGATTTACATCAGCGCGTGCATACGGTTGGCGAAACTCAACGTGAGGAGACATGGCAGATTCGAGCGATTTGGCTGAAGTCAGAGCAATACGGCTTAATTGGTAAATCAGATTTAATTGAAGAGATTGATGGCAGTCTCTTTCCAATTGAATATAAGCGTGGTCACAAAGGAGAATGGGATAATGACGCGATGCAAGTAGTTGCTCAAGCTCTTTGTCTAGAAGAGATGACGAATAGAGTGATTACAAAAGGCTATGTTTATTATGCTCAAACTCACCAGAGACAAGAGATTGAGATTACGGCTGAGTTGCGAAGTGAGGCGATCGCGATGATTGCAGATATTACGAACATGATGGAAACGGGCAAAATGCCACCTGCGTTGTATGGCAATCGCTGTAAAGGTTGTAGCTTGTTTGATCAATGTGTACCCCGTGCAAAAGAAAAAGTTAGCAAATATAAAGAAGGAGCTTAGAAATTATGGGAACGGTTTATGTAAATCAAGATGATGCGTTTATTGGCAAAACAGATGAACGCTTGACGGTAAAGGCTGACAAACAGCAGATTTTAGATATTCCATTGCTCAAGATTGAGGGTGTAGTAATTTTCGGGCGCGCCACGATTTCGCCCGCAGCGGTGATTGAATTGTTGGAACGCAAAATTCCCATGTCGTTTATGACGCGAGCAGGACGATTTCTCGGTCGATTGGAACCTGAACTGAGTAAGAATATTTTTGTAAGGCGATCGCAGTGGGCAGCGGCTGGGGAAACGCCAAAGGCAATCCACATAGTGCAAGCCTTTGTGCGTGGCAAGTTAAAAAATTATCGCAGTTCTCTAATGCGTCATCTGCGAGATTATCCTGATCTAAATTTGCAAAAAGAAGTTGATGCACTCGAACAGGCGATCGCTTCGATTGTCAATCATCAAGTGATCGGCAGCATTCGTGGCGTAGAAGGGCATGGGAGCGCTGTCTATTGGCGTGTATTCCCTAGTTTAATTCGCACAGACAAGTTTACCTTCTCCACCCGCAATCGCCGTCCACCGACTGATCCTGTAAATGCTCTTTTAAGTTTTGGGTATTCTCTTTTACGTCACGATATACAAGGCGCTCTCAATGTCGTAGGTTTCGATCCTTATCTTGGTTACCTGCACACGGAACGCTATGGTCGCGCCAGTCTTGCTCTTGACTTAATGGAAGAGTTTCGTCCACTAGTGGTGGATGCGATGGTTTTATCTGCTCTCAACCGCAAAGAGATTGTGCCACAAGATTTTGTTTCTGAACCTCTTAGTAAGGCGATTTCTCTGTCAGATGGGGCTAGAAGAAAGTTTTTGACTCTATACGAAGAGAAAAAACAATCAAAATTCACCCATCCTGTCATGGGTCGCAAATGCACGTATCAAGAAGCTTTTGAGATTCAAGCAAGGTTGCTTGCTAAGTATCTAATGGATGAAACTGATAAGTATCCACCCTTAGTTTTGAAATAATGTATGTTCATTGTTATTTCCTATGATATTTCCGAAGATCGCCGCCGCACTAGAATCCATAAAATCCTCAAGTCTTATGGGCAATGGATGCAGTTTAGTCTATTCGAGTGCGAACTCACCGATGTTCAATATGCTAAGTTGCGATCGCGCCTCAGCAAATTAATTAAACCAAGTGAAGATAGTATTCGCTTTTACTTCCTCTGTGGCAGTTGTCATCCTAAAATAGAACGTATCGGCGGCGAACAACCGATGGATACCACAATATTTTTTGCCTGAGAATGGTTCAAAGTTTGCGCGAGCGATCAGGTGTTTTTTGGCTGGCTTACAAATAATGACTTTGCGATCGTTATCCAGTGAGCTTTTAGCCGTCTTAAAGTGAACTTATCGGTTCGCGCAATCTTTGAAAACCTTGATACATATAACTTTCCATTTTTTACTTCAGAGCCAAAATCATTTTATTAGGTCAGATTATGCTAAAATTTCAGTCATTCGCGCATGTGTACCTTGAAAACTATATAGTATAATAGCTACAAGCGCGAGCGGTCTCAACTTACTTGAAACCCTTTTAGGGATTGAAACACAAGGCATCTCATCACATAAGACCTTTTACGGTAGTCTCAACTTACTTGAAACCCTTTTAGGGATTGAAACTGTCTTGATGAGGCTGGCATTTTTCTAAATGCCCGTGTCTCAACTTACTTGAAACCCTTTTAGGGATTGAAACTGCCTTTGCCAGCTGCACCTACAGAAACTCTAGCATGTCTCAACTTACTTGAAACCCTTTTAGGGATTGAAACTGAATAGAAGTTAGCTGAGTATTGACAGAAGCTGGTCTCAACTTACTTGAAACCCTTTTAGGGATTGAAACTACAAAAGATATTATTGGATGGATTCCGCAACATAGTCTCAACTTACTTGAAACCCTTTTAGGGATTGAAACAATTTGAAACCAGTAGTATCACAAGCGAGATCGGCGTCTCAACTTACTTGAAACCCTTTTAGGGATTGAAACCATCCTTTAAATCTTCAGTTAGTTCCTAATTTTTGTCTCA
>JANXUJ010000172.1 GCA_025356295.1 Cyanobacteriota bacterium | reverse complement strand
CCCGCGAAGCGGGTGACCCACTCTCTCGATTTTAAGGTTACTTAATACTAATTTATTTATTCTAATTCATGAAAATTCCATCCCTATCTCGTGCCGATTTGCTCTCAGAAATGCTTTTGGAATTAATCGAAATTTTGCGCGATCGCTCAGGTGATACATGGACTGCGATCGTCCGCATTGCTGCGAATAAATCTGCCGCGATCGCAATTGATGACACATGCATATATTTGCAAGCAGAAGGCGGACAGGAGTTACACATCAAGATATCTGATGCTGATCCTATTGTCGAAAATGATTTTGAAAGTACAGGCAGAACTCTATCTGATGTGATGTTTGGCAGGGCTTCTCTCGATAAGTCTGTCGCCTCAGGTAAAATTTTTATCCGTGCGAGTTTTGGCGATCTGCTAAAAATCCGCTCTGTAGTTGCTTCTGTCCTTGCTGATACTGCAATCGAGCCAAGATTACAAAGCCTTTGGGAAAAATTTGAGCGAGAATGGTAAATAGTTCAGTAGGTAAATCGCTTCGCGATTTACCTACTGAACTTATGCAATTTTACTTAAAATGGAAAGTGTCCCAAAACCAATCAGAATGATCCCACTTCCCCAATTTAACCAACTTGACCAACGGCGAAATTCTAAAAACCGTTTGATCAGTCCCGTAAAAGTACCAGCGATCGCTAGAGGCAAAACTGAACCGATCGCGTAGGCTAGCAAAAATTCAGTGCCAACTAATAAGTCTCCTGAACCTGAAACCCAAGCCAAAAGGGTAACTAATACAGGAGTACTGCAAGGCGAAGCGACAAACCCAAAGGATAAACCGACCAACAGCGATCGCATTCCTTGTGGCAATTTCGGCGATACTTCCCAATTGCCAAAGCTCGGTAAACGGAAGGAAATCACTTCCAATAGTTGCAATCCCATCGCGATCGCAATAATTCCCATCACCACCGACCAACCCCAAGCCGCTTGTCCATATATCTTGCCAAGCAGTGCCGCCGTTAGTCCAAAACCAGTCAGAGCGATCGCAAACCCCAAACAAAACCAAGCTGATTGCAAACCTGCTTTCCAAGTACTTTTAGACTCATAGCCGCCAATATAACCAATCGTAAGCGGCAGCATCGATAAGGTGCAAGGCGTAAGGCTAGTAACTAAGCCAGCCAAAAACACCACGCCCACACTCGTCCATGAGGCTTGATCAAGTTGGCTATTGACCAAAGCATCCGCCCATTGTTCGAGTTGATAAAATAAGCTAGGTAGCGATCGCGTCAAAGTTTCGATAGATTGCATCATAGAAGTTGATGATACAAGATTTTAGGAACGCAAATGCTGAAGACTTTTATTATAACGTTACGATAAATGGCTTAGATGCTAATCGGAACTGTGCGATCGCTGATCGAGTCAAAACTGGCAGGACAGGAATTATGCGGATAGAGACAAACACATGAAATCTAGAGCGATCGCCTTAAGCGTTATATCAGCAATATTAGTCAGCATTCCCAGCTTTGGTAAGATTGCCGCTGTATCCGCTGCACCAAACGATTTTGACCCCGAAGAAAAAATTACGATGGAAGTCTATCGTGCCGCAAATCCTGCCGTGGTGACAATCAAGACCACAAATAGCACTGGCTCAGGTAGCCTGATTAGCCCTGAAGGCTTAGTAATTACCAACGAGCATGTAATTCGTGATGCCAAGAATGGCAATGTACGAATTATTAATAATGACGGCAAAACCTATAATGGACAAGTTCTCACCGTTGATCGCAAAAATGATTTAGCGTTAGTGCGGATTTTATCTAGCGATCGCTTCCCGACTTTAGCATTTGCCGATCGCAATAATATTCTGGTTGGTCAAAAAGTATTTGCGATCGGTAGTCCTTTTGGTTTGTCAGGAACTCTCACCACTGGCATTCTCAGCCGTGTTGCCATTGATGGCGATCTACAGACCGATGCCAGACTCAATCCTGGCAACTCTGGCGGTCCATTGCTTAATTCTCATGGTGAAATTATTGGTGTTAACAAAGCAATCCTTAGTCCTGATGGTCGTTCTAATTCAGGGATTGGCTTTGCTATCAATGCCGCGATCGCCAAAGAATTTGTCACTCGCAGCGCCACCTTAACACAACCGCATATCGCAAATGCTCAGACTAAAATTTTGCCACAAATTGCGACCGTTCCATCTATTGCATTAGCAGAGCGACCTCAACTAGGAGTTATGCTTAATCCAGTTAATCTCACTATTTATGAAGTCCGCCCCAACTCTCTTGCCAGTCGTATGGGGTTACAACAAGGCGATCGCCTTGTTAGTTTAAATGGCATACCGATTAGTGATCCTAAGCAAATCATCGATTATCTCGCTCAGCGTCCTGCGATCGCGCTTTTGACCGTATCTAGAAATACAGGGATTACAAACTATCAAATTAAATTTTGAGTGAATAATTGGGAAGCGAGTATTGACCCAAAAAGAATCATTCATAGAAAACTACAACTTGATTGCGTCCCTTTTGCTTAGCTTTATACAATGCTACATCTGCTTGCTTAATAAGTATTGATGGCTCTTGGCTGAAACTTGGTAATAGACTCGCCACGCCAAGACTAATCGTAACTATATCGCTGATATCAGAGTTTTGGTGGGTAATGTTTAAGTTCTTAATTGCCGCGCTAATCTGCTCCGCTACAGTGACAGCTCCATCTAAATCGGTATTAGGCAAAATCACAGCAAACTCTTCGCCTCCATAGCGAGCAATCAAATCGGCGGGGCGACATAAAACAAGTTTTACAGTTTGGGCGATCGCCGTTAAGCAATCATCTCCCAATTGATGTCCATAGCAATCGTTATAACGCTTGAAATAGTCAATATCAAACAATAGTAGAGCTAGAGGTTGCTGTTCCCGACAAAGTCTTTCCCATTCCAGATCAAGGCGATCATTAAAACAGCGCCGATTAGCTATTTGAGTCAATTCATCGATATTAACTAACTTTTCTAGTTCTATATTTGCCTTTCTAAGTACAGATTCAGCATACTTTAAGTCAGCTTCTGCTCTCTTGCGATCGCTGATTTCGATCACCACAAACCCTACTCGAAATGGCAGGTTATTAAGATCAAAAATAGGAAAAAATGAAGCGAGCCAAGTCTGTTCTATCTTGTTTTTGCTATATGCACTGCTACTATTTTCTTTATTTAGCAAAGGCTTTCCTGTCGTTAAAACCTGATAAAAAAAGCCTTCAATATAAGGACTTAAATCGGGGAGAATCTCTTGCAAAGTTTTGCCTAAATGTTCATTAATTGATTTTTCGTTGATTTCTGCTAGTACTTGATTGACACGAATATATCGCAAGTGGTGATCAACAATACCCATACCAATCGGTGCAGCCGAAAAGAAACCATTAATCTGCGCTTCACTTTGTTGCAGTTCTATCGTTCTCTCGATTACTTGCGCTTCGAGATTTTCCATCGACTGCTTGAGAGAAAACTGGGCAACTTTTAACTCATCAATAACAGCCGAGAGGATCAATGATGTTAATGAGAACACCGCTGTGAAAGATTGCAGCAGAAGTAATGACTCATTTGGTGAACCTTTTACAAAAAGCCCATAGCCCTGAGATGTGGAAAAAATCGCAATTAAAGAGACCAAACTAACCAATAGACTAGCTATAAAACTCCCAAACCGAAACACTGTCCAGATCAGCACTGGAAGAAACAAATATGCTACTGGATAGCCTTGTATAAATGAGACCCAACTGATCAACAAAAATACATTCAGAGCCAATCCAATTTCCCAAAAATTCTGTTGACGATAAGTCTGGCAAAAGTCTTTCCATAAAAGAAGCGTTGGTGTAAAAATCAATTGAGGTAGCGCACTTGCGAGCCACCAGGTCACCCAACTAAGCTCATAACTATTCCATATAATTCTCTCCGTCATCCACATACTGGTCACACCAATTGTCGCTGACAAAGCTGGTGAAAAAATCACCGCCGCAATGTATACAACAACTGAGTTAACAGAACTAAAGATGTTTTGATGATCGGAAAATTTTTTGATTAAATATATAGCAACTAAAGGCTGTATGCAATTGGCGATCGCGCAAGCTGCATTAATAAAAATAAATCCAAAAATTGATAGTGGTGGGTCTGAGCCTAATAAACCTTTAGAGACAGATAAGATAGAACCGATGATAATTCCTAGCAACGCGCGATCTCCTAACCAGAAAACCAGTGCTAATGTCATTCCTGAAGGAAACCAGACGGATGCAACTTTGCCGGGTACAGTCGCAAATTCATAGCTGAAGTTTACACCGATCGTATAGGCGATCGCAATTAACAGATTGAGAATAATAAATTGCGAAGTTCCTTTCTGTAATAACCAGTTCCCTTTCATACGATGCGCTATAAATTATCAGTCTTTTTTTATCTTACAGTCTAAATAACTTCTTTAAGCATCCAGAAGCCTGCGAAATTTTCGATGTCGGGGCTAGTTTGAACTGCTAAGAAATGAAATCCTTCAGCATTCTGTTTTGCTTTTTCAAAGGCGGCTCCTTGCGCGATCGCCTCTTTATCTTTTGGAGCTTGCAGGTTTGCCAACACCCATCGCGCGTCAGCACTCGCTTCTAGTTGCATTTGTGTGCGATCGCCCATCAAGTTACGCTCAAACTTTAAAAATACAGGATCAACGCCTGACATCCATGCTGCTAAGGCTGTAGCGCGCGCCGAAATAATAATTATCCCTGATATGATCGCTTCAGGCTCAAGGCTACTAATATCGAGCAGTTCACCAAAGTCCATCGACCATTCACTCGCATCCGCAAAGTCTTCTGCTTTCAGTGATACCGATATCCATCGCTCACCCATTAACGCATCAGGAACTGGCTTAGGGTCTTGCGCCGCCAATACTTTTAGAGGTAATGGATTAGGATCAACGGCTTGGAAACCATCGCGATTTGGATAAATACTTTGCATCCGCTCTGCTAACCATGCTGACATCGTAAATACACGGCGCGAAGCCTGTCCTTTAATACCTGCAAGGGAACAAGCTCGAATAATGATATTAGTCATGCTCGGACGGAAAAACCTGATCTTGATCGGATTCTGTCCTGTTGTTGCCACACAATCAGTAAGTTGCTTTGCTAACCACTCTGAGTTCACTTCACTCGATGGACATTCGCGTACCCATTCAAACTCGCGATCGCGATCGCAGATCAGTAATTCCCAAACTTTTTTATTATTAGCATCCAGTAGAGGACGAGAATAAAAATCTAACTCCCAAATTTTCGACATAAATTACTTTTACTTTTACTTTTTAAATTTAAGTTTTTGACGCAATTTCTCTAATGTTATCGCTTAAAACCAAAAAAGAGACGCAAACACCGTTTGCGTCTCTTTTTTGGTTTTAAGCTCAGACTAGCTAGCAACAATAACTTTGCCAGCCATACCAGCTCCACGGTGAGGCGAGCAGTAGTAAGCGAACTCACCCGCCTCGTTAAAAGTGGACTCTAGCTCCAGCTTCGGCTTTTGAGCTAACTTCTTGTGAGAGAGTTCAGGATGACCGTCAAACACAACGTTGTGAGGAAACGCTTTATTGTTAACCCATTTCACTGTGTCACCCGCCTTGATTGTGACTACTTTAGGATCAAATACGAGCTGACCACCGTCAGAACCCATCTTTACAGTCACCACATCAGCTGTCGCAGGTGCAACTGACATAAACAAGCTACCAACAACAAGTACAAGGCTAGCTACGAAAAGAGCGATACTTTTCGTAAAAGAAGAAATATTCATGATTAATTACCGACTAAAATTCAACTTGAAATTGCTTTAATTCGACTCGACTCGAACTAAACATAATCCGCGTAGACCAAGCTAACTCATAACTAGATTGTGAGACTTAGCTAACTCATGACTAGACTGTGACTCGACTAAAAGCACAGATTTCTAGTCTAAGATTCCTAACTTAATAGTATATCTTTCCGCCGCCCCAGCCGATACCTTTAATCTTCGGCTCGTAAAGAATAAAGCCAGCAATTAACTTGAGGTCATTGTCAGTGTATCCACGCATGATTGGGAAGATATCCGTACTCTTAAGACTAGGATGAACGTCATAGATTTCGGTCACGCCGTCATAAGTGGTAGGTTTTTTCATGTAATCCACCAATGCGAGGACATTGTTACGAACTGGATTAGCCCCAGCTAAGGACTCTGGAGACAGGTTGACGTTAGGGTTAGTAAATGTTGCACCGCCGAGGTGGCAGTTAGCACAAGCATTTTGGAAAAGTTTTTTACCCTTAGAAATGTCTTTCTGAGTCAAGACAATATTTGTATTTTCGTTAAGGGGAACCGTACGCAACTCGATCGGAATCTCGGCTGCACTAACGCTAGGAGTGAAAAGCTGGAAAGCTAGCATCATAGTAGCGATCGCTAGAGCTAGATATTTTTTAAACGTATTTTTGTTCATAATGACGCAGATAATCTGATTTATCTAAGTTTATCTAAAAGGATTTAGTTTAATCTCAAAGTTTTATTGCGACTGGTTAATCACGATAAATCTTGAGGGTTTTTGGAGAGATTTTTAGAGGGCTTTTTAGAATTTTGGGCTTCGGATGCCATGATTACCGCTTTTGCATCTTCCAAAGCAAGTTTGGTTTCTGCATCTTGGTAAGCAATTTCAAGGCGATCGCATAGTGAAAATACAGACTCAAGGCTGAGTTTGTAGTCTTCGGCGATCTCAGCGATCGAATAATCAGCAAAGCCCATAACAATACTCTTATCTAGTTAATTTTAGATATGTTTGTGCTATTTTCTCATGTAAAGGCAAGACAAACCCCAAAAAGTAAAGACGGCGCTTCGCCGAAACCTATGACATTGCTCTAGAGTTAGCGGCAGTTGAAGCTTTTGCTGATAAATATGAGGCTGATGCACTAGGCAAAATGATTAGCCAAGAGCAGATCATTCAAGAAGCGATCGCATTAATTGATTTAAAGCTTATTCAAACAAGTTTTTCATTAACAAAATCAACTAAGTTAGAAAGAGGAAAAATAAAATCAGTTGATTCCGAATCAATAGGTCTACCGATAAATGAACGGTCAAAGAATTTAAACATACCTCTATGTTGAGGATTATTAATCTCATTATAAAAGTTAACCGTTGCAAAGCAAACTAAAGGCAGTATCGGAGGATCATAAGAAATGTCATATTTATTACGAAGATCACTATCTGACATAGCTATTTCCATCAAAAGTTTCCATTTATAGGTTTGCCCAGCCCTCTCCCTTAAAGAGGTTTTTAGAGAAACAATAATACACTTATTCAATTCTGAGCTTTCTTTAAGAGAATAAATAATTAAATCCATATCTGGTTTTTGAGTTTCTTCACCAACGTTGATAGTTGATATTTTTTCAAATCCATCAACTGTAGATTTTTTAGCAGTAATATATATTTTGCTAGAAATATTGCCGATTAGCTTATTTTGAATAAAAATGTAGATGATCATACTAGAAAAAGCAGCACCAACTATACTTTTGCGTGCTTGAGACTTATCTGTTATTTTGCCAGTGTTTATTCTTTTATCTAAAATATCTTCAACATCACCTTGGGAACTTTTTAGTATTTCATTTAAATGATTAAGTACATTTATCCAACCAATTTTAGGATTATTTGTAGATGCAACCCAACTATCTACTCTTTGTTTAATTGGCTCTATATAATAAATTTTAGAAATATCCTTTAGAAACTTAGCTTCATCTTTACTGAGTATTACTGTCATATATCTAACTTAAAGTAACCGACTTTTCATAATGTAAATCTCTATGCTCAAATAATTTCAACTGAAGTGCAGATCGACTAGGATACTGCAAAATATCAGAATTCTTTAAAGACGTTACAACCTCAGAAGCAATTGCCTGAACAATAGGAACAGCGACAGAGTTCCCAAACTGTTTATAAGCTCTAGTATCACTAACCACAATCTTAAATGTTTCAGGAAATCCCATAATTCGAGCGCATTCTCTGGGAGTTAGACGGCGCGGATTTTTATCTGTTTGTGGGATTAGAATCTCAGAGCCATCTTTATAATATCTAGCGCTCAAAGTACGCGATACCCCATCAAGATCGACTAATCCAAACCCAAAACCATTTCCTTTAGCCCGATGTTTTGCGGCATAGTTTTGCAAATACTGCCAGAGATTAGCTGTAAGTGTATATTTTGAATCAACGTCACAATCTAAAATATTCCTAATCTTAGGATGGCGATCAATTAAAGTGGGAAAGCTAAAAACGACAGGCTCACGAAAGCCGACAATAAATATCCGTTCACGATGTTGGGGCAGAACTTTGGCAGCATCAAAAATTTTATAGTGAATGTAATAGCCCAGTTCTTCTAATGTTTCTTTAATTACCGTAAAAGTCTTACCGCGATCGTGACTGACTAAATTTTTGACATTTTCCAATAAAAAAGCTCTAGGTTTTTTGTCTTTAATAATTCGAGCTATTTCAAAAAACAAAGTTCCTTGAGTTGGATGCTCAAAACCATGATCCTTGCCGAGAGCATTGTGTTTACTAACTCCTGCAATGCTAAAAGGCTGGCAGGGAAAGCCCCCAACCAATATGTCATGGTCTGGAATCTGTTCCGACTGGATTTGAGTAATATCTCCTATTGGTGTTTCACCAAAGTTAGCAAAATAGGTGTGTTGGGCGAATTTATCCCATTCTGAAGAAAAAACACACTTTGTCTTTACATTCTCGAATGCTAATCGCATTCCACCAATGCCAGCAAAGAGATCGATAAATGTCAGGATAGCCATAGATAAATTCACCCAAATAGGTTTTTAATATAGGGTGGGCTTAAGCGATCGCTGATCCATCGATTACATCTTGCCAACGCCCATTACCAACCGCCCGAATTGCTTCACGAAGCTGAATATCGCCTGTATAAATCGCTTTGCCAACGATCGCACCTTTGACACCGATCGCTTCGAGGGTTAGCAAATTTAGTAAATCGGTAATCGAACTAATCCCACCTGAGGCAATTACAGGCACATCAACATTTTCGGCAAGTTGTCGCAAAGCGGCTATATTTGGTCCCTGCATCGTGCCATCACGATAGATATCGGTGTAAATAATCCCTGCAATGCCCACAGTGGTCATGCGTTTAGCCAGATCGACCGCCATTACTTCTGAAGTGGTTAACCAACCTCTAGTGGCAACTTTGCCATCACGAGCATCGATACCGATCATGATTTGCTCAGGAAATTCGCCACAAATATCCGCAATTAATTGCGAGTTTTCTACTGCCGCTGTTCCTAGAATGACGCGGCTCACGCCAGAGTTGAGTACAGAAATGATACTTTCGCGATCGCGCAATCCGCCGCCCATCTGCACCCGCATCGGAATTGAACGGGCGATCGCTTCAATTACTTTTAAGTTTTTAGGTTTGCCTTCCTTTGCGCCATCAAGATCAACGACATGCAAATACTTAGCGCCTTGATCGTACCAACGCTGAGCAACCTCAACGGGGTCTTCACCAAATACTTCCGATTGTTGATAATCCCCCTGATAGAGCCTGACACAGCGTCCATCTAAAATATCAATTGCGGGAATTACATCCATAATTTTTACCATTGCTCCCAGTAGCTTATTCTAGCTAGATTTCGCGATCGCGGTATAGTACAAAACAACTAATATAAAGACCGATTTTAGGATTTGCAGCGCTTTTAGTACTATAAATCCTAAAAATTGGTTTCATAATTAAGGAATGCTTGTTTGTATGAAGTCTGTATCGCAAAAATTAATGTCAATCGGGTTCGTGATTAGCGCTGCTTTTTTGCTGATGGCGATCGCTTCACCATTACTCCAAGCCGCAGGACTTTTAAATCCCAATGAGTTTCTGAGCTATCCCATTCATGAGCCACCATCAGCAGCGCATTGGTTTGGTACAGATTTACAAGGACATGATGTATTTTCACGCACGATCGCAGGCGCAGGCGTGGCGTGGCAAGTAACACTAGCTTCAACCGTAATCAGCTTAGTAATTGGTGTGCCATTGGGGATGATTAGTGGCTATAAGGGCGGCTGGTTAGATCGAGTTTTAGTATTTTTGATGGATGCACTCTATACATTGCCGAGTTTATTGCTATCGCTGACAATTGCTTTTGTGGTCGGTGCTGGTGTCTGGAATGCGGCGATCGCCCTCAGTATTGCCTATATCCCCCAATATTTTCGAGTGATCCGCAACCAAACTGTGAGTACCAAGACTGAAGTTTATATCGAAGCTGCTCAAGCGATCGGCGCTGATACCAAAACCATTTTAATTAAATATCTCGCACCCAATGTCATCCAAAGCTTGCCTGTAATTTTCACCCTCAACGCCGCCGATGCGATTCTCACGATCGCAGGTTTAGGCTTTTTAGGCTTAGGCATTCCTGAAGATGTTCCTGAATGGGGACATGATCTCAAACAAGCTCTAGATGCGCTCTCAACTGGCGAAAATATCTGGTGGACAACGGTTTTCCCTGGTTTAGCGATTACTTTAATGACGATCGGACTATCTCTTGTCGGTGAAGGATTAACTCAGAGATTTAGTAGCAAGAAAGAGCAGTGAGTTTCATAGCATTGTCTGGCACATTTGATCTTACCCAATGCCCAATTCCTCTTGTTCAGGGCATAGCATCAGGCTTAGAATGTGTATATGTAAGAATTACTGAATCTAAACCATTGGAGGACTACTTATGATTGTTAATTCTCAATTAGCTGAAAATGGTTTAGAAACTAAAGTTTTAGAAAAAG
Source organism: Cyanobacteriota bacterium (assembly GCA_025356295.1). Classification (GTDB taxonomy): domain Bacteria; phylum Cyanobacteriota; class Cyanobacteriia; order Pseudanabaenales; family Pseudanabaenaceae; genus Pseudanabaena. The sequence goes on along the minus strand of JANXUJ010000172.1, from coordinate 47,063 downwards.
ATAGATTGCAAGGAATTGCAGAAAAATATAAATTGAAAGGCTTTGAAGTTATAATCGGGCCTTCTAAATTCCTGATTCCTTTTGATTTGGGAACTTATTGTCCAGATATTATGGCGAGAAAGGGATTAGACGAAGGTTATATAATCGAACTTAAAAACTCAATTGCCAAAATCTCAGTTGATCGCTATCGAGAGATTGGCGAAATAGTGGCACAGCATCATGGTTGGAGATTTTTACTGATCACTAGAGAAGATATATATTCAGAAGATACCAAAGATGATAGTGAATTGTTGACTTGGGAACAAATGTTGCAACGCCAAGAACAGGCTCAAAAATTTTTAGCGATCAGAGAAGTGGAAGTAGCATTTGTGTACTTATGGGGGATTTTGGAAGCTGCCATGCATCGTCAAGCTAGGCAAGTTGCAATTCCGATAGAACGCTTTCCTGCCAACTCTTTAATCAATCATTTATATTCTCAAGGTGAGCTTTCAATGGAGCAGTTTGATCAATTGAGAGTAATTCAAACTGTACGCGATCGCATTGCACATGGCTATCAACTGCCCAATCTTGATGAGCCTACAAAACAATTGCAAGTGCTTGTTAATGAATTAATTACAATGTGGAAGATGTAAATCTATAAGTTCAGTTGCATCGCGTAGGGTGCGTTTTATCTAAAGCTAAATGTTTGAGTGCGTTACGCTAACACACCCTACTTGATGTGATTTGTATTGCGATCGCCATGTTTAAAAAGGCAGCGATTACGATAATTGACATAAAGCAGACTAGGTAGAAATTGTTGCTGAGTTACTCTACTTCGAGAGGAGCCATCGTCAGCCCTGCTTGCTTTAGTTGTGCGTGATAAAACTCAGCTTGCTCTAGATTGCCAACCCATGCGATCGCTAAGCCATCATGATGCACTTGATTGGTCAGTTCCCAAGCTAGCTCTTCAGTCATCTGGGGGATATATTTCATCAAGCATTCCGAAACATGTTCAAAAGTATTGAAATCATCGTTTAAGACAATAACCTTATATTTCGGGTAAGTCTTGCGTACCACTTCCTTTACAGTTTCTTTAACTTTTTCGGGAGTTTGGACAGCAGCAAAAATAGTCATAATTTCAACAAAAAATTTTATAAGGTGATTATACCAAAACGCATTTAGCACTTTGCGATAAAATCAGTTTAATCTTTACCCTGACAGCAAAACATGACCGCGATCGCTACTATTTCTGATAACTCCTCATCGCGTACCATTGATTGGCAAGCGATCACTAAAGATTTCATCGCCATAGTTGGCGATCGCTATGTTGTGCGTACTCGCGAAGAATTAATCGCCTATGAATGCGATGGACTGACCAGTTACAAACAACAACCCGCGATCGTGGTGTTGCCGCTGACCACTGATCAAGTCGCCGCAGTCGTGAAAGTATGCGATCGCTACAAAATTGCTTTTGTCGCCCGTGGCTCAGGTACAGGATTATCAGGTGGAGCCTTGCCATTGCCAGACTCGGTACTGATCGTCACATCACGCATGAAAAAGATTTTAGATGTTGATTTTGATAATCAGCGTGTAGTCGTCCAACCAGGAGTAATCAATAACTGGGTCACTCAAGCTGTAAGCGGTGCAGGATTTTATTACGCCCCCGATCCTTCGAGCCAGATCATCTGCTCCATCGGCGGCAATGTTGCCGAAAACTCAGGCGGAGTCCATTGCTTAAAATATGGAGTCACCACTAACCACGTCCTCGGCGCAAAGATCGTTCTTCCCAATGGCGACATCAAAGATATCGGCGGCAAAATTCCTGAAAGCCCAAGTTATGACCTCACAGGAATTTTTGTCGGTTCAGAAGGAACTCTTGGCATTGCTACAGAAGTAACTCTGAAAATCCTCAAATCTGCTGAATCAATTCAAGTTCTCTTAGCCGATTTCACCAGCGTAGAAAACGCAGGATCGACAGTCTCAGACGTGATTCGGGCAGGAATCATCCCCGCAGGCATGGAAATTATGGACAACATGAGTATCAATGCGGTCGAAGATACAGTCGCCACTAATTGTTATCCTCGTGATGCGGCAGCAATCTTGATTATAGAAATTGATGGCTTAGAGATAGAAGTTGCCGAAAGCGCAAAACTAATTGAGGCAATTTGTTATAAAAATGGAGCGCGAAATGTCACTACTGCGACTGAGCCTGAGCAGCGCCTCAGGCTTTGGAAAGGAAGGAAAGCAGCCTTCGCGGCGATGGGTCGACTTAGTCCTGATTACTATGTCCAAGATGGTGTCATTCCTAGAACTAAGCTAACTTATGTACTCCAAGAGATTGAGAAGCTTAGCGAAAAATATGGATATAACGTTGCCAATGTCTTCCATGCGGGTGATGGAAATCTGCATCCGTTGATTTTGTATAACAATGCAGAAGCTGGCGCTCTGGAAACTGTAGAGGAGCTAGGTGGCGAGATACTTAAGCTCTGTGTGCGAGTTGGTGGCAGTATTTCGGGTGAGCATGGTATCGGTGCGGATAAGAAGTGCTATATGCCTGAGATGTTTAGTGAGGCAGATTTAGAAACGATGCAATGGGTGCGCGATGTTTTTGATCCTAGTGCGATCGCTAATCCCACCAAAATATTACCAACGCCGCAAACTTGTGGCGAAGGCGCTAAGTTTAGTCATAATGCTAAATATAAACTAATGGAACGTTTTTAGATTTCTAAAACTGCAAAAAAACTTTAAAAGATAGCGCAAAGTGTTGTCTTTTGAAGTTTTAAAAATCTATAAATAATTCTTGATGGTGATATGCGATGATTTATAGCATTGTTGAACTCATTTCAAGGTTGTTCTATGCCAAAAGCGATCGCACAAGCAGACACTTTTCTCAAAAAGAAGCTACTTGGTTCAACGGATTTAGCCGATTCCGAGAAAATTTTTATCAAAAAAGATTTTGCTTTTTATATTACCGAATATAGCCCCGATCGTAATCAGCATCTTTTACTGACGCTTGCATCTCCCTTTACCGCTAAGGACGGTAAAACTCAATTGCAAAAAGTCTATGCCTATGAGCCTCACATCAAAATTGAAGGAGAAAATCTCAATCGACTAATTAAGCTACCTGTCAAATATTGCTCACAACTCGATAATGATGAGTCAATCTTTGGTCCTAGTTGGCGACAGTGCAACACCACTAGCAATACGATGCTTGCTGACTATGTATTAAATGGTGCATTGACGACAATGGCTAAAGCACAGGGGTTTCCAGAGCCAGAATCAGTCTATATGCGGCTTGTGAGTAAGTTTGGGGACACAACTGATCATGATGCTCAAACATGGGGCTTAAAAGAACTTGGTATTAATTCTTACTTTAGTTATTCTCTTTCGGCTCAAGACCTATTGTTGTCGCTCAAAGCAAATATTCCAGTTGTGGTTGGATTTGCTTACAAAGGGAGTGGGCATATTTGTGTTGTCGTAGGACATGATCCTGACAAAAAAGTTTGGTTGGTTCATGACCCTTACGGCACTCGTCATGGCGCCAGTGATAGCTATGATATTGGCGTTGGCGGTGCTTATGACACTTATAGCTATGATGTGATGCAGCAAATTTTTTGGGATAGCGGCGGTGAATCAGGCTGGGGCAGAGTCGTCACGAGCATTAAGGGTAAACCGACCGGACTACCTTCGGGGCTATAGACAAGCTCTTTCTAAAATGCAATTTAGAGTGTAATTTCAAGCGGAACGCAAAGCATTCCGCTTGAAATTATGTAATTTTTTTAAAATCCTTACAGACAAAACAGCATGAATATTTTAGAACCAAAACAATTAATTGAATCTGTGGGCTTTTATGGTGGTCATCTGGTAGTTTGGACAATTATCTTTGCGGAGTCTGGTCTACTTGTCGGTTTCTTTTTACCAGGGGATTCACTTCTATTTACCGCAGGTTTTTTGGCTTCGCAGGGTTATCTGAATATTTTTGCGCTAATTGTAGGGTGTTTTATCTTTGCGGTGCTTGGAGACAACGTTGGTTATGCAACAGGAAAACGCTTTGGTCCTAAGCTATTTTCCAAAGAAGATTCTTGGTTTTTTAATAAGAAAAATATTATTAAGGCTCAGACTTTTTACGATAAGCACGGCAAAAGAACAATTATATTAGCGAGGTTTTTACCTGTCGTGCGTACTTTTGCTCCCATCGTAGCAGGAATTGGCAAAATGGAATATGCCACATTTTTTAAGTTCAATCTAATCGGTGGATTTGTGTGGACATTTGGTCTATCTATGTTGGGTTTTGTATTGGGCAAAAGTATTCCTAATGTTGATAAATACTTACCTCTAATTACTTTAGCGATAGTAGTAATTTCAGTTATTCCTTCACTTTTACATCTACTTGCAGAGCGTAAGAAGTAGAACTAAAAAAATATTGGAAAAGATGAATATTGGAAAAGATAATGATGGATACACTTTCCCTTTTCCCAACTGAAGATGGCTCATTTACCTTCTGGTCAGAAACATTTCAAGAAACTTTTCATAGTTCTCACGGGGCAAAGCATGAAGCCAAAGCTAAATTTGTGAACCCTGCAAAAATCGCTGAAAGAGCTAGAACTCAAACTCAACTCAACATCCTTGATGTTTGTTATGGTTTGGGTTATAACACCGCCGCAGCGATCGCCTGTCTCTTAGCCATATCAGAATCAAACGGCGATCGCACTGCAAATCTCGCTATCATTGCCCTCGAAAACAATTTAGAAGTGCCACAAAAAGCGATCGCCGCAGGATTAGTAGATATTTGGCAACCCGCGATCGTCAAAATCTTACAAACCGCCGCCGAAACTCAAATCGTAAAATCTGAAACTTTATCTCTCCAACTCCTAATTGGCGACGCTAGACAAACCATCAACCAAGTTCCCAAAAAATGGGCAGATGCCATCTTTCTCGATCCTTTTTCGCCACCGCACTGTCCCCAACTCTGGACAGTTGAGTTTATTCAGCTTTTAGCCAACTGCCTCAAATCAGATGGCTGTCTTGTCACTTACTCCTCATCCGCCGCCGTCCGTACCGCCATGCTCACGGCTGGATTACAAATTGGCGCGATCGCACCCATCGGACGCAAATCTCCCAGCACGATCGCCGCTTTTGCTCCCATCGCTTTACCTCCCATCTCAGAAACCGAAGCTGCTTTCCTTAAAACTCGTGCGGCAATTCCTTATCGCGATCGTACCCTCCAAGGCTCAGCCTCAGAAATCATTAAACTTCGCAAAGCTGAACAAAGCAATAGCGAACTTGCGCCAAGCTCTAGCTTACGCAAGACCCTTAAAGGGGAAGTGCTAAATCTATAAAATCTAGCAACATATTAAATTAATTTGATAAATATATAGACATTAGATCATTCATGCTTTAACATAGATGATCGCGACTTTTTTGGCATTCCTCATGAACGCTTCTGAAATCATCCGCTCAATTGAAGCGGAATACATCAAAACAGATTTACCCACAATTTATGTGGGAGACACTGTCAAGGTTGGAGTTAGGATCAAAGAGGGCGGCAAAGAACGCACTCAGCCTTACGAAGGCGTGATCATCGCGAGACGTGGTTCCAGTGTCAACACTGTCATCACCGTCCGCCGTGTATTTCAAGGAATTGGAGTCGAGCGAGCCTTCTTGCTGCACTCTCCACAAATTGAAAGCATCAAAGTGATCCGCCGTGGTAAAGTGCGCCGCGCCAAACTCTACTACTTACGCGACCTTGTTGGTAAAGCAACTCGTCTTAAACAACGATTTGATCGCCCACTATAGAACCATCTGTAGTTATACTAGGTATCAAACATTGTTTTGATACATCAGATATAGCTATTTGCGTATCAAAATCACGTTTTCACCTCGTGCGTCCTTAGTTCAGTTGGTAGAACGCAGGTCTCCAAAACCTGATGTCGGAGGTTCGAGTCCTCCAGGGCGCGCTTCAATATTTTCACAAGATTATTAAGCTTGTAACTAAACAGATCGCATTTATCAAGATTGCAAAGGAATCGTAAGAGTTGCCGCTATGACGAAAAACGAACTAAAAGAGCAACCAAAAGAAGTATCCAAAGTCGACTCAGAATCATCTGAATCCTCTGGTATAACTAAACTTTTTTCAGACTCAAAAGCCGAATTTGGCAAAATTGTCTGGCCTACACGCCAGCAACTTATTAGTGAATCTGTGGCTGTTCTTTTGATGATCGTTGCAGTGGCAACCTTTGTATATTTAATCGATGCATTGTTTAAAGCGATCGCTTTGCAGGTATTTCAATGATGCTTACTGAAAATATCGATCATCTATATAGCGATCAAGAAGGGGCGGATGCGATATTCCAATGGTATGCCGTTCAGATTGCTTCAGGATGTGAAAAAAAGGTCAAGTCAAGTCTAGAGCAACGCATCAAAACTCTTGATGTCGAAGATCGGATCAAGCAAATTGAAATTCCCCAGACTCCGACCGTCAAACTCAGAAAGGATGGTAGTCGGCTAGCTTCTGAAGAAAAAATCTTTCCTGGATATGTTCTGATTCAGATCAAAACTATTAGGAATGAAATCGGACAGTTAGAAGTTGATGACGATGCATGGCTGGCTGTAAAAAGCACTCCCCATGTCATTAACTTTGTCGGCACAGAACAAAAGCGTCACTACGGTCGGGGTCGCGGTCACGTTAAGCCTCGTCCTTTGACAGAGAAGGAGGTCGAAAGAATCTTCCGTGTCACAGTCGAACAAGAGCCAGTCCTCAAGATTGATATGGCTCAGGGAGACAAAATTAAAGTACTTGGTGGACCTTTCAAAGACTTTGAAGGTGAAGTGGTGGAAGTTAGCCCAGAGCGCAGTAAACTAAAAGCCCTTCTTTCAATTTTTGGAAGAGATACCCCTGTAGAACTAGAGTTCAACCAAGTTCAAAAGCAAAACTAATTCACTCAAACGTAGGTTTGTAGATTTTTTTAACGGCTAAAACAAAATGGCTAAGAAAGTTACAGCAGTTATCAAGCTAGCGCTCAATGCTGGCAAAGCAAGTCCAACCCCACCAGTTGGTCCTGCCTTGGGTCAACATGGTGTAAACATCATGATGTTTTGTAAGGAATATAATGCCCGTACTGCTGATCAAGCAGGTATGGTCATTCCTGTCGAAATATCTGTATATGAAGATCGAAGCTTTACCTTCATCCTCAAAACACCTCCTGCCTCAGTCCTAATCCAAAAAGCAGCTGGTATTACAGCTGGCTCTGCTGAACCTAACCGCAAAAAAGTCGGTTCAATCTCCAGAGACCAACTTCGTCAAATTGCAGAGACGAAGATGCCTGACATCAATGCAAATGATATCAATGCAGCGATGAAGATTATTGAAGGTACTGCAAAAAACATGGGCGTTACCATTAACGCTTAGTTCCCAGCTATTTTCAATTATCTAAATCCACCTCTAATCCAAACAAATTTTTTAGCTGGGGGAGGGAATTAATTTTTCCGATCGCACCCCTTAGGAATAATCATGGCAAAAAAAGTATCAAAGCGTCTTAGGGAAGCCCTAAGCAAAGTCGAAGAGCGTCCGTACTTACCGACTGAAGCTCTAGAATTGTTAAAAGAAACTGCAACTGCCAAGTTTGCTGAATCTGTTGAAGCCCATGTAAGACTGGGAATTGATCCGAAGTACGCTGATCAACAGTTGCGGACAACGGTAACATTGCCTAAAGGCACTGGACAGACAATTCGTGTTGCGGTTATTGCTCGAGGCGAAAAGGTTGCGGAAGCAACTGCCGCAGGTGCAGACATTGCTGGTTCTGAAGAACTGATTGATGAGATCAGCAAAGGCAAAATGGATTTCGATCTGTTGATTGCTACACCTGACATGATGCCCAAGGTTGCAAAACTTGGTAAGTTGCTAGGACCAAGAGGATTGATGCCTTCGCCTAAGGGTGGTACGGTAACAACTGACCTAGCTGGCGCAATCAACGAGTTCAAATCTGGTAAGCTAGAATTCCGTGCTGATCGCACTGGGATTGTCCATATCCTGTTTGGCAAAGCTGCTTTCCCTGCTGAAGATTTATTGCTAAATCTCAAGGCTCTGCAAGAAACGATTGATCGCAATCGTCCTTCTGGCGCAAAGGGTAGATATTGGCGATCGCTCTATGTCTCTGCAACAATGGGACCTGCTATCGAAGTTGATGTCACTGCATTGCGTGATATCAAGCTATCAGATGCGTAAATTAAAGTCTTAAAAGGATTATCTAAAAGCCAAATCCAACTGTTGTAACCAGCCTAGAAAGAAATTTCTACAAAACTGAATAACCCCATAGACAGCAGGCGCTATTAACTTAATTTCCTGCCGAGGTGACTTAAAAAAGATTCCTAATTGGAACAATTTTTTAGCCTCGGTCTGTGAAAAGACGAGGCTTTTTTGATCAATTTAAAGATAAACACAAGGAGGTGAAAATTATATGGGTAAGACCCTAGACCAGAAAAAAGTTTTAGTCTCAGAAATGACCAAAGAGTTTGAAGGAACTCAAATGGTCATGGTGATCGACTACACAACTTTGACAGTAGCCGAGATTACCAAACTCCGTCGATCACTGCGTCCAACAGGGACAGTATGTAGAACGACTAAGAATACTTTGCTGAAGCAAGCAATTTCAGGGACTCCTGAATGGAAGCCTCTTGAAAGTTTCTTGGTTGGTCCCTCTGCTTGCCTATTTGTCAAAGATGACATTGGTGGTGCTGTCAAGGCTTACCAAGCTTTCCAAAAGGAATCTAAGAAAACCGAACTTCGGGGCGGTGTTTTAGAAGGTCGCGCATTGACTGCAAAAGACTTGCAGAAAATCGCCGACTTGCCTTCTAAGGAAGTACTTATGGCTCAAATTGCTGGGGCAATCAACGGCGTGGCTACCAAGCTCGCAATTGGTATCAAAGAAGTACCACAATCACTGGGTCGCGCTATCAAAGCTGTTTCCGAAAAAGAAGCCGCTTAGTTCATAGCCTCTGGCTAAAAGCTAAAGCTCGGCTGAAAGCTGAAACTAACTAACAATCAACTCAAACAACAAGAGAAAAACTATGTCTGCAAAAATCGATAGCATCATTGAAGAACTAAAAGCGTTGAGCCTTCTCGAAGCTTCTGAATTGGTCAAAGCGATCGAAGAAACCTTCGGCGTTTCGGCTGCTGCTCCTGTCGGTGGCATGATGATGGCGGCTCCGGGTGCAGCAGCTGTTGAAGAAGTCGAAGAAAAAACTGCTTTTGATCTAGTACTTGACGAAGTACCTTCTGACAAGAAGATCGCTGTTCTCAAGATTGTCCGTGAAATCACTGGCTTGGGTCTGAAAGATGCTAAGGATTTAGTAGAATCTGCACCTAAGACTGTTAAAGAAGGCATGGCTAAGGCTGATGCTGAAGCTGCTAAGAAGCAAATCGAAGAAGCTGGTGGTAAGGTTTCTATTAAGTAGTTATTGCTTACAAAACTAAAACCCAAAAACTAAAGGCAGCGCTATGCGCTGCCTTTAGTTTTTGGTTCGTTTAGTTAGTTTTGATATATTTGTCCTAGCTTTGAATGGTTTTAAAATATGCACGATCCCTTATCAGAATTATTTGCAGTTATTGTCGATCGCCGCGATCATCCTCAAGAAGGTTCTTATACCTGCAAACTATTTGCAGGTGGCGATAATAATATTCTCAAAAAAATTGGCGAAGAGTCCGCTGAAGTAGTCATGGCTTGTAAAGATGATCAGCCTGATGCGATCGCTTCAGAAGTTGCCGACTTGTTTTACCACGCTCTAGTAGCGATCGCGCATCACCATGTCGATCTGCAATTGGTCTATGACAAGCTGGCTGAACGGCGCTAAAAGCAAAAAAGAAAGCCGCGTGAAGTGTAGCTTTCTTTTTTGCTTTTAGCACGAAATACTTAATTAATGGAGTAAGATTACCAATGAGTAAATCAAAGGGTGGATTGCTGTGGCATCAAATAGTGTAGAGCGTTCTCAGTCTGTTACAGGCGGTATTTTAAAAGGCACTCTCAAAGCTGTTGGTGGCACATTGCTTGGCGTGATCATGATCGGTGGTGCAGCACTAGCAGGTGGATTGGTTGGACTCGCTCTTAGCTTTCGTGACCTGCCAGACGTTAGAGTCCTCAAGGGTTATGTCCCTGTCGAAACCACCTATATCTATGACATTAATGGCGAACTAATCGCCCGCTTGCATGGTGATGTTAATCGCGAAGTTGTTACTCTTGATCGCATTTCACCGCATTTGAAGCGATCAGTTCTTGCTATGGAAGATGCCTACTTCTATACCCATAAAGGAGTTGATCCCAGCGGTGTCGGTCGAGCAATCTTGGCAAACTTTACTGCTGGTGGGACTGTTGAAGGTGGCTCAACTTTAACTCAGCAATTGGTCAAAAACTTATTTTTGTCAAATGAACGCACGCTCAATCGTAAAGTTGCTGAAGCAGTCTTAGCGATGCGTGTTGAGCAAGTATTTACAAAAGAGCAAATCCTTGAGATGTATCTCAATCAAGTGTTTTGGGGAAAAAATACTAACGGGGCAGAAACAGCTTCTCAAAATTATTTTGGTAAATCTGCCGCCGACTTAACCCTCGGTGAGGCGGCGATGTTGGCAGGGACAATTCAAGCTCCATCGGTGTTTAACCCCGTTGATAACTTTACAGAAGCAAAGAAACGGCAAGGGTTTGTGCTTGATCGCCTTGTGGAGTTGGGTTGGTCGACCCCTGCGGAGATCAAAGCTGCCAAAGCTCAAAAGATCGTGATTCGGAAGCAAGGCATCTCTTATGAAGCTAGTCGTGTGCCATATGTGTCACAGGCAGTAACAGCCGAGTTGGAAGATAAGTTTGGTAAGGATGTTGTTTTACAAGGCGGATTGCGTGTCCAGACGACTATTGATTTGAAGTTGCAGCGCATTGCGGAAGAGGTTGCCGCAGAGGGGCATAAAGATTTAGTGGATCGCGGTGCATATGCTGATCAATTGGCTTTAGTTGCAGTTGATCCTCGCACGGGGTTTGTTAAAGCTCTAGTTGGTGGTGTTGGTGACTTTGACAAGAATCAATTTAATCGTGCCGTTTTAGCAAGGCGACAATTGGGTTCTTCTTTTAAACCCTTTGTTTACTACGCAGCTTTTGCGACGGGTAACTACACTCCAGACTCGGTGATTGACGATAGTCCGATGAGTATTCCTGACGGCGATGAGCCTTATCAGCCTCGCAACTATGATAATAAGTTCTCAGGTGCGATTACGATTCGTCAGGCGATCGCTGTTTCTCGAAATATTCCTGCGATTAAGTTAGGGATTGAAGTTGGTGCGGATAACGTAATTGCTATTTGTCGCAAACTAGGAATTAATAGCCCTCTTAAGCCTGTAATCTCTTTGCCTCTGGGAGCAGCAGATGTCACGCCGATGGAAGTGGCGGGAGCTTATGCTGTATTTGCCAGTGGCGGATATAAATCAAAAACTACGTTGATTGCGCGGGTGACCGATCGCAATGGCAATTTGGTTCTTGACAATACCCCAAAACCTGAATTAATTCTTGATCCGATCGCGGTTTCTTATTTGACTGATGCATTGCGCGGTGTGGTTACTAATGGCACGGCAACTGAGGCACAGATGAGTGATGGACGACCTGTAGCGGGTAAGACAGGCACAACTTCTGATTTTCGGGATGCTTGGTTTGTGGGCTATGTACCCCAGCTAGCTGTGGCAATTTGGATTGGTAATGATGATTATTCACCAATGGCAAATGGAGTTACGGGTGGTGTCTATGTTGTGCCAATTTGGCGTAAGTTTATGGAAAGAGCCTTAGCTGGACAGCCGATTGAGCAATTTCCTGTGCCAAGTGAAATACAAGACAAAGAAGGGACTAAAAAGAAAAACTAACTCAGATGTCAGTTCAAAAGGGCGCACAGCGTCCTTTTAAGTTTTAAAATTATGAATTTTTTATTTGTTTTGCAAGTTTTTTTCTATTCAGCGATCGCTTCATTCGTGATCAAATATATAGCGCCCACTTGGTCTTTATTAGTAAATAATCTGACCATAGATGTGATGAATGCGATCGCCTTGTTTTTAATTAGTATGCCTGTAGCGCTATTTGCATTTGTGATATGGCTAAAGCGCTAAAGCAGTAGAAAAATTTTTAATCATGACAAAGCAGTTGCGACCATCATCTGTAATCTCATATCTGATACTGTCAGCGATCGTCTGAGCGATGATTAAACCTCGACCACCTGTCGGAATATCATCAATATTTTCAAAATTTTGAGTTTTTATGGTCGCTCTTTCAATCTCGGCTTGAATATCAAATGGTCTACCATAGTCCCAAATCCTTAATTCCAAAAAATTATTGCTCCCATGCAGGGTTATTTCAATATCAATTGGTGTTTCTTCTGCCATTTCAGCATGTGCATAAGAAACTACGTTAGTAAATACTTCAACTAAAACCAAATTACACTGCATCCAAGTTGGTTTTGGCAATAAATTTTGAAACTGCTGAAACCACTCTTGCAACTGGGCAAGAGCATAAATATCACTATTAACTTGGATATGATATTGCTGTAACACGAAGGATTTTAGCTGTTGAGATTGAATTCTAAATTACTGACGGTTATACCAGCGCATTAACACACCTGCAAGCTTTTCTGAATCATGGCATACAGTCCCATTTTGTTTTTCGCACATGATATTGGCAATTAACACAGGGCAACTGATGGCGGCGAGATGGTCTCGATCTAGATTTGTAAAATGCGATCCGAACGAAGCGTAATGTTGTAGCGATCGCTCAGAAGGTAGTTGCTTTTGAACCAATACCACATCAAATAATCGCACACCTGCTATCTCATCTAAAACTCGCACATAATCAGATACCGTATAGTCGTCAGTTTCGCCTACTTGACTCATGATATTACAAAGATAGATCGATGGCACATTGCGATCAATTAAAGCTTGTAAAACTTCAGGCACAAGTAAATTAGGAATAATGCTGGTATATAAGCTTCCAGGTCCAATTACGATCAAATCAGCTTCGTTAATATCTTCAATAGCTTGTGGTAAACCCTTAGGATTATTTGGGTTACAACCAATATGTTTGATTTTCCCTCTAGCTTCAGGAATTTTTGATTCACCCTCAACATAACGACCATCTTCAAGTTCCGCCCACAGCACCACATGATCAAGGGTCGCGGGTAAGACGCGACCACGCACTGCCAAGACTTGTGAACTGGCCGCGATCGCCTTTTCGAGATCGCCCGTGACTTCACTCATCGCTGTCAAGAACAAATTACCAAAGCTATGCCCAGATAGCCCTTCCCCTGTTTTAAAGCGATATTGAAATAATTCGGTAACTAACTTTTCTTCGTCAGCGAGAGCCGCCAGACAGCTGCGAATATCGCCTGGAGGCAAAACTCCATGTTCACGGCGCAAGCGTCCAGATGAGCCGCCGTCATCAGCGACAGTGACGATCGCCGTAATATTTGCACTATATTGCTTGAGTCCACGCAACAGATTTGATAAGCCAGTGCCACCGCCCACAGTGACAATTTTAGGACCACGGTTAAGCTTGCGATGCGACATCAACAATTCCACAAGTTCTTGGTCTTGATTGGGCATCAACACCTGAGTAATTGAACCAAGGGCGCGTTTTTGTCCTAGCCATAATAGTCCGACTCCAATCGCTAAAGCGATCGGTCCACTCAGGTTGCGCGGCAAGATCGCCACTAAAGTGTCAAGAGTGTTACCAATCAGACGCGATAAAAATAAAACTGGGGTTAGCCTTGCTGAAATCGCAATTCCCAGCACGATCAAGACAATGCCGATAATGCTAACTAATAACCATCGCTTCACTAACAGACCAGGTAAAAACCACTGAAATCCTCTCAGCCACTTTCTTTGTTTAGTTGCTGGACGATATCGATTTGCAGATGGCTTTTTTGAAGGCTTCATTTCGTGTCTAAAAAGGCGCTAACTATGGATAATGCTACCACTGGCGCTGTGACGGCTGACAACACCCGATCGCCTAAAGAAACTGCCACAAATCCTGAGGCGATCGCTATTTGTTCTTCTTTAGTAGTCCATCCACCTTCGCAGCCAGTAGCGATCGCGATTTGCTGATAATCAGTTTTTTGTAGATCGTTTTTTTGTAAGGTGCTTTGTAAATGGGTAAGCAAGTGTGGCGCATCAGGACTGATTACGCAAATATATTTCAAAATCGGTGAGCTTGCTATTTCACCTAGCCAATATCTAAATGTTTGCGGTGAAATAATCTCAGGGACGTAAGTACGCAGAGAAAGTTCAGTAGCTTCTTCGGCAATCCGTTGCCAACGATCGCGTTTTTGTTTACCGATTTCATTGTCTGGCTTGAGGATGGTGCGATCGCTAAATAACGGCACAATTTGCCGCACTCCTAACTCAGTCGTTTGCCGAATCACAGACTCGATATTGCTACCTTTTGGCATAGCGATACCAAGAGTGATTTGAGCCACTAATTCGGAATTATTTTCTAGTTTGGCAATAATTTCGGCAACATCTAAGCTGACTAACTTAGCCAACCACCATCCATCTTTGCGATCAAGGGCGATAAATTCTGCACCAGTTTCTAATCGTAATACATTGCATAAGTAATGTTTTTGGTCAGCGGTGAGGGTGATCACGCTATTGATTTGTAAAATCGGCACGATTTGGTGCGCTTGTAAGGTCACTCTTTGCAGTCTACGTTTTTTAATCTGAGTCATCCATTAATCCGTTTAATCCGCGATTCTGAGTTTATTTTGGACTAAATAGCCAGCCTTTTTTCCAAAAGAAAAATAACAAGCCCCCCGAAACCGAAAGCATTAATAGCCAACATAGAACATAACCATAGGGTAGTTTTAATTCAGGTAAGTTCCCAGGCAAGCTAGTATCAAAGTTCATGCCATATACACCCGCAATAAAAGTGAGTGGAATAAATACAGTAGAAATCACGGTCAAAAAACGCATGATCTCGTTAGTGCTGTTACTCAGCGATGATAGATAAATATCCATCAAGTTAGCGGCTAGTTCGCGATATGTCTCGACCATATCCATTACTTGTACAGTGTGGTCATAACAGTCCCGCAAATATATCTGTATTTCTGGGTCAATTAGAGGACTTTTTTCACGCAGCAGCGAGTTGATGGCATCGCGTTGTGGCCAAATAGCGCGGCGTAAGAGTAGTAGTTCACGCTTAATTTTATGAATTTTCTCTAAAGTTTGACGAGTGGGTTTGTCCACCACTTCATCTTGCAGTTCTTCGAGACGCTCGCCGTAGTCTTCAAGTACAGGAAAAAATCCATCCACGATCGCATCAATGAGGGCATAAGCAAGGTAGTCAGACTTTTGCGATCGGATTATGCCACGATTGCGATGAATCCGCTGACGGATTGGCTCAAATACATCATTTTCAGGTTCTTCTTGAACCGTTAGCACATAATTTTTTCCTAAAATCAAGCTTACCTGCTCATCATAAAAACCCTTACCATCTTTACGGCTAGTCACCATATGTAAAATGATCAACTCATGATCTTCAAAACTCTCTACCTTAGGACGTTGAGGAATATTGACAACATCTTCAAGCACAAGCGCATGGAGGTTAAACACTTTACCCAAACGTTGCAATACATCTTCAGAACCTAAACCTTGTACATCGACCCATGATACTGAGTGAGTATCCAGATGAGGAGTACATTCTTCAGGTGTCGCCAGCTGAATTCCCATCGCTTCGTCTTCGTTATAGTCAATCAAGAAAATATTAGGAATACCAGAATCTTCATCAATAATTAATGTCCCTGGTGGACTCCCTGGTTCGGGTTCATTAAAGTTATAAAACTCTAATTCGGCATCATTTTCTTCTGAATCATCTTCAATTGGACTAGGCTTAAATCTGGTGGGGTTGTGAAGCATGGCTAGGCAAGTCATGAAATATACTTGTCAGTGTGCCACATTGTTAAGACAAATCCGTCTTTTGTTGAAGTAGGCTTTGTTATGTGCAGTTCATTTGCATTTCAACTATTTTTTAGGAATATATGAAACATAAAAAATATTTAAATGATTTAAATAAATCTAGTTTGCTACTGATCATCTCTGTCGCTAGCTTAAGTATGGTTAATGCAGGAAGGGACGGAAGCGCGATCGCTGGCTCTCTCCCTGAACGAATATTGTGGGGCAATCCGACTTGTGATGTGAGTACATCGGAAATCTTGCGTAAACATGAATTACGAAAAGCGGCTTTAGTAGTTAGTCCCAGCCCCAATGCCCAAGCGCAATATCGGGCAATTATCCAGAAACACAAGTCAGAATTGCAAGCTTGTCGCGATCGCACATCCCCACAAACACAAGCAACTTGGCTACGGCTCTATCCCAATGATGCCAAGGCAGGCGTACTCGAAGATGTATTTGATAAAGCCGCCAATCGTGGCTACAACCAAATTTTTATTGAAACTTTTTATGATGGACGTGTCTTGTTACCTGTCGCTGATAATCCCACGCCTTGGCGCTCGGTGACAGAAGAGGCAGTCAAAGCGGGGGAAGTATCTGCTGATTATGATCTCTGGAAACAAGCGATCGTGATCGGCAAGGAGCGCGGCATTAAGGTCTATGGTTGGTCATTTACGATGAATTTTGGCTATGGCTATAGCGAAATCAAGGGGCGTTCGGGTGCAGTGGCACTGAATGGCAATGGCGAGAATAGTATTGCCAATACAAATTTTGATCGCCAGCAAGTCGCTAATGGACGCGCTTTTTATGAAGATGCTTATGAAAAGGATCATCTATTTGCCGATCCTTATAGCGCGATCGCCAAGACTGATTTAACGACCGTGGTCAAAGCATTAATGCAGCGTAATCCTGATGGTATTGTGTTCGATTATGTTCGCTACCCGACTAATTCCACTGGAGTGCTGATTGATAACGTCAAACAACTTTGGATCCATGGACAGGCTTCGCGAACTGCTTTGCTAAATAGCATTGACAATAAAAATGTTAGAGAATTAATGGCGCTCTATCTCCAAAATGGCGACCTCACTTCTGATGATGTTGTCCAGACTGAGAAGCGACTTGCGGAAACCGCTAAAGTCAAACCAACCAATATTAAAAATCCTGTCGAGACAGCCGCGATCGCTGAAGGTTTGCTGTGGAATATCGCCACCAATCATGCTTATCAAGGCGTGATCAAATTTGTGACTGCGATTTCGGCTCCGCTCAAGCAAAATAATCTGGCGATCGGTACTGTATTCTTCTCAAATGGCAATCGCGCTGAATCAGGTAAATTCGATGCGAGAATGCAGCCCTGGGATCGTTTTCCTGCCTATATGGAACGTCATCCGATGACCTATGCCCTTTGCAATGATGGCAAATGTGTAGCAGACCAAGTTGCCGAAGTGGTCAGCCAATCAGCGCCCGAAACGTTAGTTTGTCCAATTTTGGCGGGGACTTGGGGACAAAGTTTTGATGGACACCCTAGCTTTGAAAAACAAATGCAAGCGATCCGTGTGAAAGAACCGAAAATTAATTGCATCAGTCACTTTGTGTTTGCATGGATGGAACCTGAAAGCGATCGCCTTCGTAAAGCGGGTAAAGCAACAGGGTTAGAGAACGCGACTGTACCAAACTAACAAGCGATTACGTTTAGCAGCACGATGTGCTGCTGAACAGTTTATTTGATTTCCAATAGAGCTTTGCGGGTTTGGGCTAAGCCATCGACATTGCCTTGTTGATTAAACAATCGCTCGGCAGTTCCTAGCATTTTTCGAGCTTCATCGAGCCGTTGTTGAGTTACTAATAATTTACCTAGAGCCAAATAAGTCGCCGCGTCTTCAGGATCGGCTTCTAAAATCTGACGATAAGCCACGATCGCTCCTGATAGTGAGCCTTGCTGAACATAAAGATCAGCGATCGCTTTTTGAACTGCAATCAAGTTATTAGTAGGAATATTTCGTGCCGAAGCCGCGCGGCGTAGGGAAGCGATCGCCTCAGCGTAGTTACCTTGAGCTTGAAATACTCTAGAAATAGCAAGATTAGCTTGAGCGTTGCGAGGATTGATTTCCAGCGCCCGTTTGTATTTGACAATCGCCTCTTCAGTTTGATTTTGCTCAGCAAATAAGCCACCAATCGCCACTAATACATCAGCATCAAAAGGTGCGATTTTGTCAGCTTGGTTATATACATTCAGTGCGCCTTTGCGATCTCCTGTCAACCTCAGCACATAGCCCAAATTAAGATAACTCTTGACATCTTGTGGTGCAACTGCGATCGCTTGACGATAAATCTTGGCGGCTTCTAAATAGTTTTTTTGTTCGCTCAATAAAAAACCGATGCTGTTATAAGCATCAATATTTTCGCGATCTAGGGCGATCGCGCGGCGGTAAGCACTTAAAGCATTCGGATAATCTTTGATTCGCACATAGACAAAGCCTAGAGCATTAAAAGCTTTAGCATTAGTTGCGTCTAGTTTGGTAGCGCGTTCTAAAGTGGCGATCGCGCCAGAATAATTACTTTGTTGGGTTAGCAAAAAGCCCAGACTGGTTAAAATTTTGGAATTTTTTGGCTCAAGCTGCGAGGCTTGCTGATAAGCAGCGATCGCGCCTGAGAGATCATTTTTTTGCCAAAGTTGCCGCCCCTGATTGATCCATTCTGTAGCATCTTTTTTAGCTTCAGCATAAACTTTTTCGCTGACTGGCAGAGCAGTTATGGTGGCGATAGCCATCACTAAAGCAATATTTGTGAAGCTATTTGTAAGGCTAATTATTGAACGAAACAAGCGCATAAGCTTTTTATTCTTTCTGTTCCAACTCTTCCATATTAACAAGCCTGACCGAATTCGGTGCATTGCGAGCATTAGTAAAATCAGTTCCCTCAATACTTTTAAGCGTTGATAGATAAGTTCCTGTCAAATCTGCCCCAATTAACTTAGCATGGGCAAGATTTGCCCAATTTAGCTTAGCATCAGTCAGATTAGCGCGACTAAGGTCTGCACCTTCGAGATTTGCACCTGTCAGATTTGCCCGCGTTAGATCTGCTTCTGTGAGGTTTGCCCCGCGCATATCTGCACCATTGAGACAAGCACCTGTCAAGAAAGCATTGGCAAAATTAGCTCGGCAGAGACGCGATCGCGTTAGGTTAGCACTGGTCAAAAAAGCATGAGTAAAGTTAGTTTCTACTAAAATCGCCCCACTTAAATCAGCTTCAATTAAAAAAGCTTCAGAGAGATTTGCGCCAATTAGTGAAGCTTGTTCAAGAATTGTGCCGTTAAGATTTGCTTGGATCAAAATCGACCCACTCAAATTAGCGCGCATTAAATTAGCAAGATTTAGTTCTGCATCTTCTAAATTAGCCACATCAAGCGTAATCTCTTCGAGGTTTGACTCAATAAAGCTCGCACCTGTCAAGTTCGCGCCAGTCAAGATTAATCCGATCAGCGATCGCTTACTAAAGTCGCGATCGCCCAAAGCGTAACTTTCGAGAAGTTCTTTTGCGTTCATTGGTTAATTGAGAAACGATTAGAAACAATAGCCTGAAGCAAGAATCTGAGCGACTGCCTTAGCGTGGTAAGACAAAATAATATCTGCACCTGCACGCTTCATACTGAGTAAAGTTTCTAGCATGACTTTCTTCTCATCGATCCAACCAAGTTGAGCAGCAGCCTTGATCATCGCATATTCACCACTGACGTTATAAGCTGCCACAGGGACGTTGGTCGCTTCCTTCACCTTCGCGATGATATCCAAATAAGCCAAAGCTGGCTTCACCATCACAATATCTGCACCCTCAGCAATATCAAGATAGACCTCCTTAATTGCTTCACGCGCATTAGCAGAATCCATTTGATAGGTCTTCTTATCACCCGACTTCGGCGCAGAACCTAAGGCATCACGAAAGGGACCATAATAAGCAGACGCATATTTTGCGGAATAAGCCAGAATGCCTACATCCTCAAATCCATTCGCATCGAGTCCTTGACGGATCGCACCAATACGACCATCCATCATGTCAGATGGTGACACAAAATCAGTTCCAGCCGCAGCTTGAGAAACAGACATCTTGACCAAGACTTCCACTGTCTCATCATTGAGAATTACGCCATTGTCATCAATAATCCCATCATGTCCGTGCGTAGTAAAGGGATCAAGCGCCACATCAGTGAAAATAATAATATCAGGTACTACTGCTTTGATGGCACGGACTGCACGCTGGGCTAAACCTTCAGGATTAAAACTTTCGCTACCCCTGAGGTCTTTTTTCTCTTCAGGAACAGCAGGAAAGAGCGCGATCGCTTTAATTCCTAACGCATAAATCTCTTCTATTTCTTTAATCAATAGATCGAGAGTAAAGCGATAGGCTTCAGGCATGGAGGGTATCTCAACACGGCTATTCTCCCCTTCCATTACAAACATCGGATAGATAAAGTCATCTACAGATAGATGTACTTCTCTAACCAGACTGCGAATAGAAGGATTGCGGCGTAGACGGCGAGGGCGATGAGTAAGTTGCATTAATATTTCTTAACTTTTCTTAAGGGTTTTGTCTTAAAAACAGGTATTTTTTAGTTATGTATTATACCAGAGTGACTAACAATGGCTAAAACTGCAACTAAAACTGTATTAATCACGGGTGCATCGTCTGGGATTGGCAAAGCAACGGCTTTGTATTTTCAGCGACAGGGCTGGAATGTGGCGGCGACTATGCGATCGCCCGATCAAGAGATCAACAAGACTAATAGCTTCGCCAATCTTGACCGCGTAGTTTGTCTCAAAATCGATGTCACTGATCACCACTCGATCGCTGATGCTGTTGCCGAAACTATCCGCCAATTTGGGGAGATTGATGTGTTAGTGAATAATGCTGGCTATGCAGTCTTAGGAGCATTTGAGACTTCAACACCTGCACAAATCCAGCGCCAGTTTGATACTAATGTCTTCGGCTTGATGCAAACTACTCGCGCTGTACTGCCCCATTTTCGCGATCGCAAACAGGGTGTGATTGTCAATGTTGCCTCGATCGGTGGACGCGTTGCTTTTCCTCTCTATAGTCTCTATCATGCGACTAAATGGGCTGTGGAAGGATTTTCTGAATCTTTACAGCATGAACTGCTAGCATTCAATATTCGCGTCAAAATTATTGAGCCAGGACCGATTAAAACCGACTTTTATAAACGATCAGCTGATCGTTCTAACAATCCTGATTTCCCAGAATATGACAACTTTAGCGATCGCGTATTAACAACACTCAATAAGGTCGGTACAACTGGAGCATCTCCTGAAGTTGTCGCCAAAACGATCTACGGTGCTAGCACTGACAACTCATGGAAATTGCGCTATCCTGCCGATCCGATGGCAAAGAAATTGCTATTTTTACGCAAGATTTTGCCCGACTTTTTATTTACTAAAATCGTTCGTCAAAGTACAAATGTCTAGTATTTCAAGCTTTTTCTAAAACTAAAAAAGCATTAAAAAGCATTACTTTGCAAGGCTTTTTAATGCTTTTTTAATGATTATTTAGTTTGTGCTGATTTAGCCACTTTAAGGGGAATGTTATTCGCTTGCAACCAGTCTTTGCCAACTCTAACGGTAATATCTGATTCTAGCTCGCCTGTTGATTCGATCAATACTTCACCGATACCTAATGCATCACGCAACTTTTCGGCACTTAAGCGATCGCCATTTTGAGCAATAATCTGCGTCTTAGCAAGCGGCTTTGTCCAGCGATCGCTAGCCGCAAACACTTGAGCATATCCTGCTTTTGAGAGTATAGTCGTTGCCTTCTTAGTACCTTCAGGCTGAGACATACTATCTTGGATTGCGACTCTAAGCGTTTGAGGCGAAATATCAGCAAGACTAGGATCGGCTTGCTTGATAATGCCAAAGTTTTGATTCATGACTTTGAGAAGCAGTCGATTATCCAAAATCCAGTAGCTTAAATTATCAAACTCGCCAGGATTACTAAATCGACCTGGAGCCATATGCATCTGAATACTTTTGCGATCAATTTTTGAGGTGTAGCCAGCGAGGGCAAGGACTTCTTCGACTGAGAGATTAGTGTCGATATTATCCTTAATGATTGCAAGGAGTTCAGGAAATTTTGTGATTAGTTCGGGCTTAAGCTTTTGATCGATAAAAGCGCGAAAAAATGCTTGCTGACGTTGCACACGGCCGATATCACCGAGATCGTCATGGCGGTAGCGCATATATTGAATCGCTTTGCTACCATTTAATTTTTGTTGCCCTGCATTGAGATTGATGTATAGATGCTGACTATCATCTTGATACTTCATCTTTTTCGGCACATATATATCGATATCACCGAGGGCATCAATGAGTTTACCAAAGCCGTTTACATTGAAGCGAACGTAACGATCAATGGGAATATCGCCTAATACTTGACTAACTGTCTGGGCTGAAAGGGCAGCCCCACCTGCGTAATTAGCGAAATTGATCTTAGTTGTACCTACACCCTGAATATTTACGCGGCTATCGCGAGGAATCGATAGCACAGCAACTTTTTTGGCGGCAGGATCAAAACGGATCAGCAGCATGGCGTCACTCATGCCATTGAAATTGTTATCAACTTCTGCTAAGTATTTTCCTTTGGGCTTAGACTGAGCATCGGGTAAATCAGAGGTTAACATGATCGACCCCAACACCAAGATATTAACAGGTCGAGTTAGGGTGGGAACACCTGCAATCGCGGAAGTTATGCTGTCGGCATTACGATTAAATACGGATGCTTCCTCAGCCGATAGTTGGCGTTGCTGAAACGGTCGACTACTTAATACAAAAGCCAGCCCTGCGCCCAGTCCACCCGACAACAGAGCCACAAATAAGACCACAAAAATTGTCCATTTATGGCTATATGAACTCTTTTTTGGGTTAGATGACTTGTTTGACAAATCTGACTCTCGACCTAGTTTGATGGGGTTTGTTGCCACAGGTAAAAAATACTCCTCACGACTGAAATATTTGCCTAAGCGATCGCATTCAACAATTTTGGATACGCTTCTTGAGTCTTTTAGACTAATTTGGATTCAACTCTAGCACTGTATTGTAATTTATCGTTACAAGCCGTTAATTAACGTACAGTGAGAGACTAAATTATCATTTAAAGTTATCTACTTAGTAAATAAATTTTGGAAGAAATATATGAAATCTCTAAAGTTATTACCATTCCTAGCTATTCTAGCCTTCCCTGCTAGTGCTAACGCTCAATATCCCATCATTTACAATCACGCTTTGAATATCTCTATTAGCCAAGAAGCTTGTGAGAGGAAAGCCGAAAACGCGACAAAACGGGCTGGGTTTACTGAATATTTTGAACCGATTGGGTTAGGTGCATTTGGAGTCAATGGCAAATACAGTGCATCTGTGCGTTGTGAAGCAGATAAAGGCATTGTATTTTTCGCAGTTGCGGGCCCTGACAACGAAACAACTAGGAGATTAGTGGTGAGACTACAAAGTTCTTTTGAATAATCGACTAGGCTAGATATAAGTAACCTTAAAACCTAGAAGTGTGGGTCGTTTGCTAGGCGGACAACCCACGCTTCTAGGTTTAGTTTTCAACTATGCAAGTTAATTATGGAAGTTAGATTTCGAGAGTGTGACTGGTTTGATTTGTGGATATGGATAAAGTTTAGCGAAGTCCCATCCCAGTCTGAGAAGCAACTGTTAGACGAAGTATTTAATTCTTGGTTTTTGTTAGGCAAGTTAGGCGGCTTCAACGCTTGCAATATGCAGGTTTTGGAGTCAGGTGTGGATGTCAGCTACTTTGACTATGACAACCAAGCCGCCGATGACGAGATGATGTCAGTTATGCATAACATGACTGATCTGGAGTACGAGAGCGAGTGGGCGCGTTGTTGGGTTGATCTTGGTACGACAGATGCGATCGCGATCGATACTTTAGTAAATGCATTGCGGCAGTTTACAAAAGAATATGTGGCGATCGAAGAGGTGATCATCGGCGGACAAAATTCTGACTGGATGGTTGAACAAAAAAGTTTAGACGATGAAGATTACGATCGCTAATTTTTTAAATAAGAGCAGGTGCAAAGCACCTGCTCTTATTGCAATTTCTTATCGCAATTAAAAAAAGTAGAGGAAAACTAAAAATGCGCGTTTTACATACAATGCTTCGAGTTGGTGATTTGGAGCGATCGCTTGATTTTTATAGCAATGTCCTCGGTATGACCATATTGCGCCGCAAAGACTATCCCAATGGTCGATTTACGCTAGCTTTTGTGGGCTATGGCGATGAATCAAGTAACGCAGCGATCGAACTTACTTATAACTGGGATACCAAATCCTATGACATTGGTACGGGCTACGGTCATGTGGCGCTAGGCATGGAAAATATTTATACGGCTTGTGATGCAATCCGCGCAAAAGGTGGCAAAATTACGCGTGAGCCTGCTCCGATGAAACATGGCACGACTGAGATTGCCTTTGTCGAAGACCCAGATGGCTACAAAATCGAATTAATCCAACTTAAGCAAAATTAGAAGAGAGAACGCTTCTTCCTAATTGTTGTAAGCTAAAAAACTGCACAACCAATAGCTTAGTCATGCGTAGTAGATACCGATACAACTCTTCTTGGCAATCCAAACGCAAATCTTGGTTGCGAAATGCCTTACTTCTGATTTTGATTGGTTTGCCTTTGCTACTGCTCTTAGCCGAATTGATTGCCCGAGGAGCAGTTTTAGCGACAGGTAGTACTAATCAACTATCACCAAATAAAAATGTAGCGATCGCCCAAACCTACGCGTTAAAATTGCAGGATGCAAACGGCAATAGCTATCCTGGACTACCAGATTCGGGGCGACTGCAAGTACGGCGCAGCCCGATATTGGGGTATGAGTTGATACCTAGTCAGAGCAGCGACTATTGGCAAATTAACGACCAAAGCTTTCGTCAAGACTCCGATGTGTCAATTGACAAACCTGCGAATGAAATTCGGGTATTTTTGGTAGGTAACTCCACCGCTTTCACCAATATGGCGGAAAAAAATCAAAAAGCCCTAGCTTTTAAAATCGAAAAGCTGCTCAATGATCGTGTCCGCGCTCAAAATAGTAGTCCCGAAAAATTCAAGCCAAAAGAAATCCCTTACTTTGCTGATCAAATTGAAGCGGCGCGATCGCTACCACCGCGCATTCGAGATGGTAGTTATCGCGTGATTGCAGCGGCTGTTCCCGGCTATAGCTCAGGAAATGAGTTAGCACTACTTGCTCACAAGGTCATCGGATATAGTCCCAACGCGCTGATCATTCTCGATGGCTACGAAGACATGCGATCGCCAAGCAACCAAACTGCTCGCGAGATTGGCAATGTCGAACAAATACTACGCGATCCGATCGCCCAATATCGTCAACATCAAATACAGCAATTTAATAACTGGACAAATTCATTATATTTAGTCAAAGCATGGCAAAAATGGGTAGTCCCTGCAAATATGACGACATTTAGCTCTGAATATC
Source organism: Cyanobacteriota bacterium (assembly GCA_025356295.1). GTDB lineage: Bacteria > Cyanobacteriota > Cyanobacteriia > Pseudanabaenales > Pseudanabaenaceae > Pseudanabaena. The sequence goes on along the minus strand of JANXUJ010000172.1, from coordinate 21,606 downwards.
AAGTTTTTAACGCTGAACAACTCAGCAAAGATGCTAAAGAAGTTCAAAAAAGAGTTGATCGCTATTTTTATAATGTTCGTCAAATGACTAGGTTAGCGGCTGACACCCCGACCCTAATCGTACTTCAACCAGAAATCACGGGTAAACAAAAGTCTTTGACTAAAGAAGAAGAAGGTGTCCTGAAATTGTTAGGTAGCGAATATAGCGATCGCGTCACCGAAGCTTTCAAAACTGCCGAGAAGACATTTAGTACTAATTTTGGCGCAAAATTTATCAACTTCTATCAGTTATTTCAAGACACCAAGCAACAAACCTTTATCGATCCGATCCATCTCACTGAAGCGGCTAACGATATCGTGGCTCAGAAATTATATGAAAATATTGAGCGCCTATTTCCAGTTCAGCCAGCCCCAAATTCTTTAAATGCTGAAACTGAGCCACAGAGTTTGATTCCACCATCTAAGCCTGTGGTGATTCCCCCCGAACCTGCATCCCCTGCTAGCCTTTCCGAAACACTTAAACGTGTTCAAGGTCAGTAACCGCAATCTAGAAATGAATAGCGGCGCTATTTATTTCTAGATTGTGATTATGGCGATCGCTAAAGTAGACTAATGAATAATGAGTTTTATAAACACTTAATTAAATACTTAATAAATAATCATGGTAGAACCAATTTTGTCAGGCATTTGCCTCGGACTTATTTTCATTACTTTGGGTGGACTGTTTTTTGCTGCTTATCAGCAATATCGCCGCGTTTAAACAAAAGCTGTGCTTTGGATCATCTGGTCAAAAAAATAGTCAAAAAAAGAGAGGTCGCGCTTTGTCGCCCCTCTCTTTTTTATATTTCTAAATCTTCAGGCTGTTCTAAGTATCGACAAATCTCATTAATTTTCATGCGATAGATATGTGGCCAGCCACCATTTGTCTCAATGTCGCGCAGGAGATTAAATAACTCATGGCGACTAGTTGGTAGAGCCGCCTGAAACAAATCGTCTCGAATCCTCTTGTGAATAGCCTCTAAGACTCTCAAAACATGCAAAAGACTAACCGAATCGCCTTGCTGATCTTGGGCAAATTGCCAAAGGCGATCGCTAATCAACTCAAGCTCAGATAAATTAGCAGGTTGATCCTGTTGCGATTGGATTTCTGTTTGTGCCAAGCTAAGTAACCTCGTGCGCGATAATATGGTGATTGGAATTTTTTACAAATCAAGTCTTTAAGCGGCTAACCTAATATGGCTAGTCTAAAGCACCAGAAACTCCTTAACGATCTCAATTTAAAATCCTAAACTAGATCGTATTTTTTGATATAGGTTATGGCGTAAGGCGCTTCGCGGTGATCATCATAACTTTAAAATACAGCCCATTAAATTAAGAAGAGGTTATTTATGAAATTTCGTATCTTTACGAAAGCGATCTTTACGAAAGCAATTTTTACATTGTGTATCAGTTTATGTATGTTAGTGGCAAGCGGATTGTTTGCAAATACAGCGATCGCAGGGACTCAAGGCTTGACCTACGCTCAGATTAGAAACACAGGCTTAGCCAATAAATGTCCCGATATCCTCGGTACTTCTCGCGGTGGACGTAACGTTATCCCCCTCGGATCAGGACAAACTGCTCAAATCTCTGAGCTTTGCCTAGAGCCAACCTCATTCTTTGTCAAAGAAGAGTCTAACAACAAGCGCAAAAAATCTGAATTTGTCGCTAGCAAGCTGCTTACACGCTCTACTTCCAGTCTTGACTTTGTAAAAGCAACTGTAACTGGTAACAGTGACGGCAGCCTAAGCCTAGTCGAAACCGATGGTCTAGACTACCAACCGATCACGGTCAAAATGCCAGGTGGTGAACTGGTCGCAATTTTGTTTACGATCAAAGGCTTTAAAGCAACTACTGCTCCAGGTGTGAATGGTATCACCACATCAGTTGACTTCATTGGTGCAACCGATGTCCCCACCTATCGCGGTTCTGGCTTCATCGATCCTAAAGGTCGTGGTCTAGCGATCGGTTATGACTCAGCCGAAGGATTACCCGGTAAGCGCAACTCTTTTGACAACCGCAGCGTAAAAGATGACTCTACCTCTAAAGGTAATTTCTCTCTCCAAATCGCCAAGCTAAATCCTGACACGGGTGAAATCGCTGGCACATTCGAGTGCGAACAAACTTCTGACAATGACCTCGGTGGTGTTGAGCCGAAGGAAGTTCTCATTCGCGGCATTTTCTACGGCAAAATTAACGTTTAATTTTTTTCACAAAAAAAGTCCCTGTTGGGGACTTTTTTTGTCGATTATTGCAAATACTTTTTAAAAAAATCGAGGGTGTAACCGATCTCCAAGACTTGGTTACTGCGCTTGCTGGAGCCGTGACCTTCGTCAGGAAAGATGACAAGTTGGGAAGGGATTTTTTTCTGCTCTAGTAGTTTTTGGATTTGGATCGCTTCACCAACGGGAACACGAGGATCGTTTGCGCCTTGAATAATTAGTAAAGGAGCTTTGATGCGATCGCTATAGGTAACGGGCGATAAATCAATCAGAGCTTGCCGATCTTTAACAGGATCGCCATATTCACTAATACGAAGAATACGGCGATAGGGGGCGGTGTTGGTTAGAAACGTGACCAAATTGCTGATCCCCACATTAGATACGCCTGCGTCATAACTGCCTGCAAATTTGGACATTCCCATTAGAGCTGCATATCCGCCATAACTACCGCCGAGAATGCCGATTTTGGGTGTTATTCCGTTGACTTGCCAGTTTTTGCGGATATAAATCGATGCATCTTCAATATCGGTGATTACTTTGAGGCGATCGCGACCATTATCAGCATTCAGCCAAGTTTTGCCATAGCCCTCGCTGCCGCGTACATTTGGCTCCACAAAGATGAACCCTGCATTCACAAACAATTGCGCGTAACGATTGAATCCAGGCGTACTTTGTCCTTCGGGACCACCATGAAAATTTACGATGACGGGACAAGGCTTTTCCAGAGGCTTTTCGACTGTGATTTCACATTGTGAAGATCGATAAACAAACATGGGGATCGCTGTACTATCCCTCGTTGTATAAGTTTCAAGCTTAGCGGCTGTGAATTTGCTGGTATCAATTTCGGGAGTGCTGGGTAGTACCCATTGAGTGAGTTTGTTGGTTTGCCAATCGTAAACATAACTGAGGCGAGGCGCTTTGGCGGTCTCGACTCCAATCGTGGTAAATCGACCGTTCCGAGTTGTTGAGCCGATGCGGATATGATCAGCATTATCAAATTGGGGCAAAGATATTTCTTTAAGCGTGTTGGCTGCGATCGCTTTCAAGCGAGTATAACCACCATCATTAATCGAGTAAAGAATCCGTTGACGGCGATCGTCAATATCAAAGTTAGCGATATCTGCTTTTAGTTCAGGTGTGATTGGGGTGAATTTATTATTTTTATAGCTATAAAGTCGGCGAAACTCGCTAAATTTTGGTGTTAGTACCAGATATTCATCGACATTTACACCATACTGAACGCTATAGTCTTCTTGCTCATTTTGACCGAGCATCGGTGTAGTGACTCTGGTTTTAACATCAAAATCGTAATATTCTCGTGATTGACTACCCGTGGCTTTGGCAAATAAAAATTTTTCGCGATCGCCAGTTTTAGGATTAACAAAAACATCCGCAATCCACCAAATACCATCGCCGCCAGAAATTTGAGTTTTTTGCTTAGTTTGGAAATCGTAGCGATAAATTGTATAGGAGTCTGGCTTAATGTCATTGGCACTGAAATAAATCACCCGCGAATTATTATCAACATATTGCAGCGCTGTCTGGACTTTAGGTGTATGTTGGATTACCTCCAAAGCGCCGCCATCAGTGGATTGTAAATACAAACCAGGGTTCTCTTCGCCTTGCCGATCGCGCGATAGTAATAAATATTTGCCATCAGGAGTCATTCCTGCGATCGTGGTGGATTCTTGTCCACCCGTTACCTGCACAGGAAATTTTTGCGCTCCATCCAGTCGCCATACCTGTACTGTCCCTGTAATTCCCCATGTAAAAAATAATTTTTTACCATCAGGTGTCACCATACCTAGCCCTGGCGATCGCACATCTAAAATTGACTCAATCGGGCGAGTCACGCTAGGCGGCAGGGGCGTTGGCGCATAGCGTTTGAGAATTGCAGGATCAAGATTGTCTTTGCCCAAGCCTGAATATTGCGCTGACAAAGGTAACGCGATGAATGCAAGACTAGCAAAAATAATCGGGGCAAGTAGCGATCGTTTTTTCATTGATTTTGATTAAGTAGACGTAAAAAAAGATTGTAGTAAGTATAGCGATCGCTATATCTCGATAATAATTAGCTAATAATTAATACCGACCCTTGCCCACTTTGATTGCCCCCAGACATACAAAATAAATAAGCCAGAGAGTAGAGCCGCGATCGACCACTTTATCGAATTTTTCCAGAGAGTCGAGCCAATGCGCCGCTTGACTATATCTGACTGTGACTGTATCTGACTAATTGAGGTAGTTATTTCAGTCAACAATTTTTTCTTGGTTTCTTGAGGGCTAGTAATTTTAGAAATAAGTGCTTGCTGTTGAGGGCTAATCGCTCTTAAAACAGTGCGAATTTCACTATCAGTATTGGCTTTATTTAATCGTTCAGCAATTTCTTGAATTGGTCCTGTCTGCTGTGCAGCTTTAGCGATTACTTCACCTTGTTGCATTGTTTGCACACGAACTGTATTAACAATTCCTAAAGGAATTCCTAAAAAGAAGATTATTGCTATAACTAAAGCCATCCAAGAAATAATTTTGGTGGCAATTTGTTCCCACTTCATTCGCGCACTATATTCACCAAAAAATATAAATGGAAAAGAAAATAATAATATTGGTACTCTCTCAATAATTTGACCATAAATGCTTAGTTCCCATGCTGAATCTGTAAATTTAAGAGGGATAGCAATCGAGATGATATCTAATATAAATAGAATTAATAAGCAGTAACCAATTCCTCGTAATAGCAGAAATGTCTGCCTTCCCATCGCGGGTGTTTGAATATCTTGCATGATTTTTGAATTTGTTGGAAGTTATTTGCAGTTTGAATGATCGATCTTAGTTTTAATAGCTTTGTTTTTTAGGTTTCTGGAAATTTATATTTCCAATCCTTATATAAATCTACCCAAGCCCTCTCTAACTTTAGAGAATTTATCTCTGTAACAGTATTTTGAATAAAATTTGCAGATATATTTTCATGTTTATTTATTAATGGAATTGACATAATCACAAGTAAACATCGAGTATCTCGTAATTCTTTGATTCCGAGCAAATAAAGTCCTAGTCGATCAGGTGTAATGTCGAAAGTGCTACGATTTTGATTGAATTGAGCTTCTGTTACTGTAGAACCTCCGCGTGAATTAATACAAGAAGATAGATAAGTTCGTTCTTGATCTTTAAATAAAATATAATGCCCGACTGCTTTTAAATAGCGTAGATTTAGGCTATTTTCTAGAGGGCTTAATCCGATCGTTTTTAATTCTTTTGGTAAATTTAGGCGGCGATTAATATATAAAATATCTATGCGTAAACTATCATTTGTAGATTTATCATTTGTAGATGATGTATAAGAATAGCGTTTGGTAGCGATCGCATCATTTATAAGTACTTTTGTTAGATTCTCACTGGACTGCGATCGCCAATCTGGCAAAGTTATTTGTTGAGGAAACTCAAGCTGAGAATACTGTTTAGATTTTGGAATAAACAAGGCAATACTAATAGCGATACAACTTGCCGTGAAAGCTGTAATTAAACATAAACCCTTAAATTTTTTAATATTTTTAAGTTTCTGCGATTGGCTTAATGATTGACTTATTTTAGACTTTGAGAAATCAACCTCTATCTTCACTTATTCAGCCCCTCTTATTGATGAAGAACTTGATGAAGCATTATGATTTAAAATTTGATAACACAAGCATCCCACAAAAAAAACAATAATGTTAGAAAATATGCCTGCTCCGCCGCCCGTATGCCAATAATCAAAATTTACTTTGTCTCTATTATTAATAAGTATTGCTAAGATGGACAGGCGGATATTGTTAATACAAACAACTGAAATAATTGTACTAAGATAAACAAATATTTGCCTAGATTTACTCACAGGATAAATATTTAACATGACCACAATAAATGGCAATATTGTTAAAATCGGTCCCACACTTGAACAACTTCCCATTATCTCTACTGAGCCATTTGGAAATGAAACCGTAGCATTTTGTCTTACGACTTGAAAGCCAATATAGTGCAGTATAAAGCCTAAAAACTGAGCGTCAATATTAATAATTGGCTTAAGAATTATATATAAAGAAACGATTGGAAGAGATATAAATGTAGCGACTAATAGTTCTGATCTATAATTTATTATCTTTTTAAATCCAGATAGTATTAGTAATATTCCTATGGTGATTATAATTGGAAAAAAATGAGATAACACGTCCATATGGGTTTGAGAGCGCGTAAAAATATGACGGACTACCATCCATAAAATCAAAACTAAACCAATTATCGAAGATAGAAAACCACCTCGAAATTTTAACTTATGTCGTTTTTGCCATAATAAGAAACCGATACTTCCCCATCCTAAAACATCTAAGAGTGAGGGTAGATTGCCAACTATTGTCCAGACATAACAAAAATGAAAAATCCCTAAGCAACTAAGAGTAGTAAATACCCAAAATGCTTTATGTTCTAATTTCTGTTTTATAGGCTTCAAAAGGCTTTTAACCTGTTGTATTGTCATTTCCATTTTTGGGTAAGCACCTTTAAATTCAGATTGGCGATCGCGAGTCTTGTTGATCGCGGAGGGTATGGAAATCTTTGTCGGGACTCCACTGAATTGCCCCATCTCGACCTGTCCAGAAGATTCTAACTTTGGCTTCATAAAGTTGATTGACCATTTCTTCGACCACGCTAGTTGCGGAGGCGATCGCAATCTGAGGATTTATGGCTTTGAGGATCGCTGGCTCGATTTGTCCCCCCGTCCACCAGAGAACATTTGCTGATAGAGACGGGAGTATATCTTTTTTGGCCGCGATCGCTTGTTGAGTTTTTTGATCGGCGTTATCCAGCAGTAACCAAGATAGCTCACCGATTTTAATTTTCAATATATCGGGAGATTGATTAAGTAGTTGGATTTCCACTTGATTATTAATCGTTAGGTTTTCACCAGCCTTGAGGGAATCTAATGGAGTTTTGGCACTAGCAAGCGCTTGCTGAAGATTTTGATAGGGCTTTGGGGTGACACCGAGACTAATATCGCGAAATTGGGCAATCGCCATAGAGCTAGACATCAGCACATTCCATCCATCACTGACATCGGGCTGAGTGTTAGTGGCGATCGCCCAGTCGATCCGATTGAGGCCCATTTTTTGTAAAAATGGCAACAATGTAAAGCTAGCAAATTGGCGATCGCCACTATTGATTAAAATGTTTTGGTTTTGGTTTTTGATTAACATGATCGGCACGTCATTGAATGAAGGTAATGTCACCTCAAAAGTGTTGGTCTGCGCGATCGCATTTGGCACAAATAAAACTACACAAGCCATTACAAACCCAATTAGCCACCTCTGCATTTTTTTAAACCAAGCAACAAGCCAAATCGCAATAAATAATGCATAGGCGATTAACATTTGCCAGATGGCGATCGTCCCCGCGCTAGTGTTAGCACTAGGCAAAGTATTCATCCATTTCGCGATCTCAATTGTCCAATGCAGCAAAGGATAGAGTAGCCAAGCGATCGCTGCGCCAATCGGCACAAATACAATGCCTAATAAACCACTCAAAATTCCACCATAAGTTGAGATCTCGACTAATGGTGTGGTGAACAAATTTGCGAGCAAGCTATAGGGAGCGATTTTGCCAAATACTAATAATTGCAATGGCAATGTCCAGATATAAGCAGCAATCGGGATAGAGATTAAATCGGCGATCGTGGGTGGTAGCCATTCCAAACGCTGAGAAATTGATCTAGAAGTAGTCATTAGTCCGAATGTGGCGAGAAAACTAAACTGAAAACCTAAATCCCAAATCCAGAGCGGTTGATAAAGTAACAACAATACAGCCGTCACTATCAAACCGACAACTGGACGACTGCGGCGCTGCACAACCAGCCCAATCAAACTTCCCATCCCCATTACGACCGCTCGTAAAATCGATGGACTACCACCTGTCAGAAATAAATATCCGCATAAACAAATGCTACCGACTATAAATTGCTGCTTTAGTGAACGATTGCGAGTTAGGGCGATCGCTGCCCCCAGCAACAAAGTCACCTGAAAGCCCGAAGCCGCTAATACTGCCGCCAATCCAGCTTGAATAAAATCATCCTTAAGATCACTCGGTAAGTCCACGGCTCGACTGCCCAATACCAACGAGCTAAGCAATGATCCTTCTGGTACACCCGCGCCCATCACATGGGCGCGCACGATCCGACTCACAAACCACCATTCCCCAAAACTAGGTGAGTCACCTTGCATAACTAGCGATCGCCCACTGATTCCTGCAAAAACACCCTGACGTGCTAAATAAGATTTGAAATCAAACGCCCCAAAATTATCAGCGCGGCTTGGCAGATAAAGCCGACCTGATAGCTCGACCGCTTGTCCTGAGCGTAAACCTGTCACCTCAATCAATGGCACGGTCACATATAACTTGCCTGAAGCCGCCACAAACTTAGGCACAGCATCAGCTACCGCATTATTTTCAACTGTATTCGCCGAATTAGAATTAGGCTTCGTATCTTTAATATTCAATTTGCCAGACGGATTAATCTCTCGTACCTCTAGCAAAAATTTGGCGCGATCGCTCCTCGTCAAACTGGGCGCTTCAATCACCTGACCACGCAGGATCACATTTGATAGTGGCGCATACTTAGAAATATCGTCAGACTGCGGCTGCGGAGTCCGAAATTTTATATAAAAGCAAGCCAACATCGCGATCGCGATCGCAACTAAGTACACCCAACGTTTTGGTCCCAAACGCCAGATCGCAGGAAGCAGCAACGACAAGCCAAAGCCGAACCCAAAAACTATATAAAAACTAGTCCAATCTGGTAAAAAGCTGGCATATGCACCCGCGACAAATGACAGAGCCAGAACTAAGACAACTTGCGATTTCATCGGTTAACTCAAATCGTCATTAAAAATCTCGCGATCGCTAAACTCTGACGGAGGGCGATCGTTGCTCCAAGCCCACCATACCGATTGACATTCACAGCGATAAAACTCTTGCCACTTGCGCTGATGGTTTTCGGTATAAACAGGCGATCGGCGATTGACCCACACAGCTTCAGCTTTACTTGGTAGTTGTCCACAACGAGGACAGCAAAAGCCATTAGCATGAGTAGCCTTTTCGACCCACTCTGGCGGAATTGGATTGAAAGCTTCCATAAAAATCTATAAGGAACTAAAAATTAATCTGGGCTGTCTTATCAACAGAATAATAACAGACCCCAATCAACAAATTGTCTCTACGGTTTTGGGTTTTAGACAAGCGCTAAGGTTAAGATGTAAAGGTTTGTTACAAGTTTTTTACAAGTCCTTCCATCTTCAGTGAACCGTGCCAGCTTTACCCTCTGAAACTAATTATCGCTGGAGTCGTGACAACTACTCTGAACTCGCCCGCACCATAGATATTTGGCGTACTGTCCTCACCTTCTCTTGGATGGTTTGGAGCGATGGCAAAAAATGGAGCTATGTCGGTGGCAAAACTGAAGCCAAAGTTAAAAAGCGCACTCGTAAACGGGCGGTTTGGCTGCGTGAGTCGATGTTGCAACTGGGACCAACTTTTATCAAAATTGGGCAGTTGCTTTCGACCCGCGCTGATATTTTGCCAACCGAGTCAGTCGAGGAGCTATCAAAGCTACAAGATGAAGTTCCTGCCTTCACAGCAACAAAAGCGATCGCCATCATTGAGACCGAGCTAGGTAAGCCGATCGCAGAAATGTTCGGTTATTTCGATCCGATCCCCCTTGCTGCTGCAAGTTTAGGACAGGTACATAAAGCGCTATTGCATACAGGCGAAGAAATAGTCGTCAAGGTACAACGTCCAGGGTTATTAAAATTATTTGCGATCGACTTGGGCATCCTCAAGCGGATCGCCGCATATTTTCAAAATCATCCCAAGCATGGACGCGGACGCGACTGGGTTGGTATTTATGACGAATGTTGCAAAATCCTTTATCAAGAAGCTGATTATTTAAACGAAGGACGTAACGCTGACACATTTCGCCGTAATTTTAAAAGCGATCGCCGCATCATGGTTCCGCGTGTATATTGGCGCTATGCCTCACGGCGAGTGCTGACTCTAGAATATATGCCAGGTATTAAAGTCAGTAACTACGAAGCTCTCGAAGCCGCAGGGCTTGATCGCAAAGTGATCGCCAGAATCGGCGCAGAGGCTTATCTTGAACAATTGCTCAATCATGGCTTTTTTCATGCCGATCCCCATCCTGGCAACTTAGCGGTGACTGGGAATGGCGAATTAATTTTCTATGATTTCGGGATGATGGGGCAGATACAGTCTTTCACCCGCGAGAAGCTATTACGCACTTTCTTTGGGATCGCGAAGAAGGATGCCGATGCAGTGGTTAACTCGTTAATCGAGCTAGGCGCATTAGAAGTCAGTGGTGATATCGGTCCGATCAGGCGATCGGTGCAGTATATGCTCGACAACTTCATGGGACAGCCAATGGAGAAGCAGTCAGTGGCGGCAATTAGTGATGATTTGTACGACATTGCTTATGATCAGCCATTTCGATTTCCTGCCACATTTACCTTTGTGATCAGAGCGCTGTCCACCCTTGAAGGTCTGGGCAAAGGACTCGATCCCAACTTTAACTTTATGGAAGTCGCTAAACCTTACGCCACAAATCTTATGGAAAATGGTACTGCTAAAGAATCAGGGAATTTATCGACCGCGTTCCTCGGTGAACTCGGTCGGCAAGCCGCACAGGTAAGTAATACGGCGATCGCTTTACCTCGCCGCCTCGATGAAACCCTATCCAAACTCGATCGCGGTGACATTCGGATCAGAGTCAAGTCTCAAGAAACCGATCGCCTATTGCGGCGGCTAAGTACGGTCGGGATCGGCGGGATTTATGCTTTATTCGGAGCAACTTGCTTGCTATGCGCCACCGTCTTATTTGTAAATGGCTTGCCCATACCTGCGGCGATCGCGATCTGCGCCGCTGTTATTTTTATATTGATTTTATTGAGATTATTATCGCGAATAGATCGTCCTGAACGTTAAAAAGTAGAAGTAATCTCTATAGTTTTCGCCTATGCGAGCTAAACTAAAGATCGCCGTAGCAGTACTGGTAAATTCAATACGTTAAGCTGAACCATTGAACATGAAGCGTTTATTTGCAGGGGCAACCGATACAGGCTGTGTCAGATCAGCCAACCAAGATGCTTACTATATCGATCCTGAGGGACGATTCTTTGTTGTGGCTGATGGCATGGGTGGACATGCAGGTGGCGAGGTGGCGAGTCAGATTGCAGTCGAGGTAATTCGTGATTGTCTCCAAGCGCTTTGGGATGTCGAAACCGAACCTCAAAAACTGATGCAAGATGCGATCGACAAGGCGAATCAAGCAATCATTAATGATCAAGCGGCTAACCCTGTGAGATCAGACATGGGAACCACAGTGGTGATCTTAATATTTCGCGATCAGCAGCCTTGGTATTGTCATATCGGTGACTCAAGACTGTATCGGTTGCATGGTGCAAAGCTTGACCAAATCAGTGAAGACCATACATGGATTGCCAGAGCGATTCAGACTGGAGTGGTTAATCATGATGAAGCAAAAACCCATCCCTGGCGACATATGTTATTGCAATGCTTAGGACGTGAAGACCTAAAGTCAATTACGGCGCGTGAAGTCGATTGGCAACAGGGCGATCGCTTTTTAATCTGTAGTGATGGTCTGACTGAGGAACTAACTGATGATCGAATTGCTCATCAACTCAAAAGCATCCGCAACTGTCAGCAAGCCGCCCAATCCTTGATCGAGTCTGCAAAACTACGCGGTGGTCGCGATAACATCACGGTGGTGATTGTCTCCAACGAATTAAATCAAAGCAACTAACTATAAGTGGGTAGCTTGCTTTGCCAGTCACCCATTTATATAAAAGTTATGAATATCATTCGCAGAATTAGCTTTTTAATTTTGTTAACTTTGGCGCTAGTATCAGCGATCGCGATTTCAGATATGCAATTTTTTGCTGACTCTAGATCAAAGTCTAGCCTAGCTGAAGAGGCGTGGGGACAAGCAGGCTCGATCGCTTATCAAGCCGCCGCAAAAACGATGCGTTCCAAAAATGGTGGTGGACAACCTCTTGATAATGTCCAAAAACGTTATCTACGCCGATATTTTATTGATTACATTAACCGTGTCACTGTCATTTATAACGCCCAAATGATGGATCGCTGGATATTTGGTAATGTCGCAGTTCATTTTGGTAAAGTTGATGTGATCGCCCAAACTTATTGCGATCGCATTTATCTTCGTGCCGCTTACGATCCTGAAGATATTAAGCAACTAACTGTTTTAGCTCATGAAATGGTTCATGTCCGTCAATGCTTTCAAAATGGTGGATTAGATCAATTTGGCTATCAATATTTTGTGGAATATAAACGCGCTAAGCAAATTTATGATGGTAATCTCATGGAGCGAGAAGCCTATGATTTACAAGATCGATTTGCGATCGCCAACCAATAGTGTGAAAACTAATAGGGGAAAAATATTGCTTTTAGAATATTACCCTTAAGCTAAAATCATTAACGTCATCTCACGCCTGCGCCCTCTTGTATACTCGCCCCTTAGCTAATCTGATCGAACAATTGCAGCGACTCCCTGGGGTTGGCGCAAAAACGGCTCAGCGTTTATCACTCCACATTCTCAAGCGCTCTACTGAAGAGGTTGAAGCCCTCGCTCAAGCATTAATCCAAGCCAAGCAACTTGTCGGTAGTTGCACCATCTGCGGACATCTATCCGCAGAAACAATCTGTGAAATTTGCGCTCATCCTAGTCGCGATAATTCGATCATTTGCGTAGTCGCTGACTCGCGAGATTTGATTGCACTAGAAAAAACACGCGAATATCGTGGTAAATATCATGTCCTCGGAGGACTAATTTCGCCGATGGATGGCATCAGCCCCGATCAGTTAAACATCCAAACCCTAGTCCGCCGCGTTAGTGGCAACAAAGTCGCTGAGGTAATTATGGCGATCGCGCCCAGTGTTGAGGGCGAAACCACGACTTTATATGTGGGCGGTTTATTAAAGCCGTTTACAAAAGTTACGCGAATTGCCTTTGGTATTCCGATGGGTGGTGATCTAGAATATGCAGACGAAGTCACGCTCGCTAAAGCGATCGAAGGCAGACGAGAACTTGATTTTTAAAACAGATGGATACTTACCCTAGAAGGATATCTATGGCAGCTTTATCTAGGTTAATTGGTTCTGGATGCATGATTTTTGGTTTGACATGCTTACCATCAATTAGCTCCAGTTCATCAACCAAAGAGCCACAGGCTATTTTAGTTCTGGGTGGCTCTCCTACGCGTGAAAAATTTGCGGCTCAGTTTGCCTTGCAACATCCACAACTACCAATTTTTGTTTCGTCAGGCAGTCCAGAGGAGTATGCCCAATATGTGTTTGATAATGCAGGAATTTCGCGAGATCGCCTTCATTTAGACTATCGAGCCGTAGATACAGTCTCCAATTTTACAATTATGGTGGCGGAACTTCAGCAGCGCAAGATTACGGATGTGTATGTACTTACGTCAGATTTTCATATGCCCCGTGCTTTAGTGATTGGCAAAATTGTTTTAGGCAGTCGCGGCATTCAGATGCATCCTGTCACAATTCCCTCTGAGGTCAAATCAGAAAATCCGACTAAGTCTTTGCGTGATGGTCTGCGATCAGTTTTTTGGCTAGTCACTGGTTCGTAAAAAACTCAAAAAAGATTTAGGCGCTTAAATCTTTTTTGAGTTTTTAAAATTTTTTTTAAGTTTATTGCTTGAAAATCCACTTCAGTGTTATCTTAATAAAGCGCAAAAAACGCATATCGCCGGGATAGCTCAGTTGGTAGAGCAGTGGACTGAAAATCCACGTGTCACGAGTTCAAATCTCGTTCCTGGCATATTTAAAAAGAAGAGGTTGCTTTGCAACCTCTTCTTTTTATTGCATAAGCACTGTAAAATTCCAAAAGCTAAGTCATAACATAATTGATTGGAGATATAGCCTTGAAAGGAATTTTGATTAGCTTTGGCATTATGGCAGTTGCGGTACTGATCATTGTAGTTGCTCAAATTACAGGTGGACAGTCAGCAATTGCTAGTAGTGGTGCGCCATCGACAGGCGTGACAAATCAAACAGAAGTAAAAATAGCAGAAGCACCTTCAACTAATATGAGTGATTCCGAAATCAAAGAAACTGGCACTGGACTCAAATATCAAGTGATCACGGCTGGTACGGGTGCGATCCCCAAAAAGGGCGATACCGTAATTGTGCATTACACGGGTACGCTCGAAGATGGCACTAAGTTCGATAGTTCTCGCGATCGCAATAGTCCTTTTTCATTCAAGCTTGGCATCGGTCAAGTGATCAAGGGTTGGGATGAAGGTTTATCGATTATGCGTGTTGGCGATCGCCGCACCTTGATTATTCCACCAGACCTCGGTTATGGCTCTCGTGGCGCGGGTGGAGTTATTCCTGCTAATGCAACATTGATTTTTGACGTAGAGCTACTGCGTATTTCTTAAAAAGTAAGCATAAAAAAGCACCGCCTTGAGGCGGTGCTTTTTTATGCTTGTAAAATATATGGATTAATCTTGCGAAAGTTGTTAATATTTCGACAAATTGGCGATTTCATTGGGGAAGCTAGAGCGCTAAATAGTTTAGCGATCGCCCAATTATCCATCAACAAATCAAAACGCGATCGCTTACTCCTAAAGCATTAGCAATAATCGAAAATTTCTTCACACAAAAAAGCGGCGCGTTGCGCTGCTCTCTGTTATTTGAGTTCGTTTTGTAAGTACTCGACCACTGACTCAATTTCTACCAAAGTTGCTACCTTCGTAGCCCGATTAACGATTTCGACTTTGCCCTCAGCGATCGCCTTACCCGTAACTACACGATAGGGAATCCCAACAAGGTCGGCATCCTTAAACTTCACGCCAGCTCGTTCATCACGATCATCAAGTAAAACTTCGATCTTGGCGGCGTTGAGTTCGGCATAGAGTTTTTCGCCAACTTCCATTTGTTTAGCATCACCAACATTCGGAACGGTGACAATCACATGATAAGGGGCGATCGCTTTATTCCAAATGATGCCATCTTTGTCATGAGACTGTTCGACAGCGGCTTGTGCGAGGCGCGACACACCTAAACCATAGCAACCCATTACCAACGGCAGTTCTTCACCTTGCTCATTAGTAAAGGTCGCTTTCATTGCTTTGGAATATTTAGTTCCCAATTGGAAGATATGACCGACTTCGATACCTCTGGCGGTTTGCAAGGTTTGTGAAGGATCATGAACAGCGCGATCGCCTGCTTTGGCTTTATCGAGATTTACAACGGTCGGCAGAGTAAAATCTTTACCCCAATTCGCGCCAATAACATGATAGTCAGATTCATTTGCACCCGTTACAAAGTTCTGCAAATCGACAATCGTGCGATCAGCGAGGCGGAGAAATTTTGGGGCAATCGCTTCAGATTTTGCAATGTAAGAATCGTCGAGGCTTGGGGAAATAAATCCTAATGGAAGTTCTGAAGCTGCCCATTTTTGTTGAGATTCAGGATCGGCGACTTGGAGATTAATAATTGCTTTACTGCCATAGTTAACTGCTAGTTTTGTCAGTTCATTTTGCAGTTTCACTTCATTAACATCGCGATCGCCACGAATACTAATTAGCGCTAAAGCAGTTATGCCATTGTCATAAATAACTTGATAGAGAACCTGCTTCACAACTTGAGTAGGGTCACATTTCAGCAATTTACAGACAGTAGCGATCGTTCCCTTTTTCGGTGTATGCACTTTCTCAAATTTATCAAAATGTGAAGGAATCGCATCAGGTGGAAGAGATACCGCTTTCTCGACATTGGCAGCGTAGCTACTATCTTCGGTAAACAGAATATCATCTTCACCAGCTTCGGCAAGTACCATAAACTCCTGCGAACCTGAACCACCGATCGCACCAGAGTCTGCCTCCACTGCACGGAATTTCAGCCCACAGCGATCGAACATATTCCGATAAGCACGATCCATCGCATAATATGTCTCTTTGAGACTCTCCTCATTACTATGGAATGAATAGCCATCTTTCATGATAAATTCGCGACCGCGCATCAAGCCAAAGCGAGGACGAATCTCATCGCGGAACTTGGTTTGGATTTGATATAAATGCTGCGGAAGTTGGCGATAAGAGCGAATCGTATCTCTAGCGATCGCCGTAATAATTTCCTCATGAGTTGGCCCCAAACCAACTTCACGATTTGCGCGATCAGTCAGCGCAAACATGATCCCTTCCGCCTTTGTGTAAGTATCCCACCGCCCTGACTCCTGCCACAGTTCCGCAGGTTGCAATTGCGTCAACAAGCACTCTTGCGCTCCAGTCGCGTTCATCTCTTCGCGCACGATCGCCGAAATCTTTTGTAAAACCCGCCACATCAGCGGCAAGTACACATACAAGCCCGAACCAACTCGCCGTATGTAACCTGCGCGCAACAATAACTTGTGACTTGGCAATTCTGCTTCCGCAGGGTCTTCGCGCAAAGTGACCCAGAGCATTTGAGATAGACGCATATTTCTGAGATGTTCGTTAGGGATAGTCGCGAGAATTTTGTTAGTGTTAACAATGATTCCACTTGTCGATTGTATCAGGGCTAGGGGTGTTGATATTTACTGAAGGTGATGTGATCTAATTTCAATAGCCACCTAAAATTTTCAGGTAAAATATTATCGGTGATCTAGTCTGCTAAGATCACTGCTAGGTATTCACGAGCCTGTTAAGTTCATGCCCCACTTATTGTGAATCCCCCATTTACAAGGAATCATTTAGAGTCACGTCACTGCCATGATGCAATCGGAAAATCTTCGTCAACGTGCCGCCGTTTTGGGTTTGCAAATCTTGAGCAAGCGATCAGCAACGCGGCTAGGTATCGTCACCCAAATCTGGTTAGATGTCGATCAGAGGCGCGTTATGGGTATGACCGTAGCCGAGCGATTTGTCCCAGGGACACCGATTGGCATTGGTGACACCTTTTTTATGTCCCTTGACAATGTTGATTTGTTAGGACCAGATGCAATTTTGGTTGATGACGAGTCAGTACTCGAAGATATTCTTATAACTGAGCGCTACACCACGCTGATCAATAATGAGGTGGTGACTGAGTCAGGTGAGCCACTTGGTAAAGTGCGAGATTTTAAATTTGATCCTGAAACAGGTGAATTACTATTTTTAATTGTGGCTTCGATTGGTAATCCAATTATTCCTGCCAGTCTAATTAGTACCTATGAGCTTGATGTCAATGAGATTATTGCGGTTGGGCGCGATCGCATCATCGTTACTGAGGGCATGGAAGATCGGATGACGCAGCTTAGCAAAGGACTATTAGAGCGTCTGGGACTTGGTAAAGCCCCTTGGGAAGATGACTTTGACGATGACTATATGCCACCATCTACAGCCATGCGTGATAACGCTTTGTCATCAGGCACAAGAAGTACCTATTCACCGCCACCGCAACAACAACGTCCCGTCTATCGCCAAGAGCAATCATGGGATGATGGCGATAATTGGGCAGAAGAGCGTGTACCTGCTAATCCACCACAGCGCCGTCAAGCTAGAGCCGAAGCGCGTCCTGAAGAATCAAAACCGATCGCCTCGAAACCTGCACCGACTGATAACTACGATGACGAATATGATGACTTTGAGGATGACTATCTAGAGTCCAACAAGCCTAATTTTCGGAATGAAACTCAACAACAGATTCGGGAAGCTTGGGGTGAAACCAAGATTCCTGATAAATCTAAACAACGCCTTCCTGAAGAAGAATTTGACGAGATCTAATGCTACCCCGCGACTTACTTAATCACGTTGAAAATAGAGAAACTCTGAACCGATTATTGGACTTAGGTGATCGCGCGATCCAGACATGGGACGTTGTATGCAGCGATTTTTTGTCACCGCCTGAAATTACTGAGGCTCTGCGCGTATTTGGCAAGATGACCGAAATCCAAGTTCTTGCTTGGGGTGGTTATGAGCAAGCTGAGCGGCAAAGATTGGCGATCGCTCGCAGCGAGTTACCCCTTGACACCTCAATGGTGAGCCTTATGCCAATCTCAATTTCAGGAAATTTCTTGTTTGACACGGCTACTCATCGTGACTTTTTGGGTGCATTGTTGGGTTGTGGCATCGAGCGTCAGAAAGTTGGTGATGTGAATGTATTAGGTGAAAAGGGCGCACAGGCCATCATTGTGCCTGAGTTGATGGAATATTTGCAAATTCACTTCAATCAAGTTAGGACAGTTCCCGTCAAGATCAGTGCGATCGCCATTGAAGACCTCAAAATCCGTATACCTGTAACCAAAGAACTAACCTCATTTGAAGCCTCATTAAGACTTGATGCGATCGCTTCCGCAGGTTTTGGGATGTCACGCAGTAAGATGGTGGATTTGATCAACAGTGACGATGTACGCGTTAACTGGAAAACCATCTCTCAAACTAATTTTCAACTCAAAGCAGGTGATCTGATTGCCATTCGTGGCAAAGGACGTGTTGCGATCGGTGAAATTATGATTACTAAAAAAGATCGCTATCGGGTGCAAATGACGCGATCAGTCTAGTACAAAATTAATACAAAAAAACAGAATCAATTTATGAATTGACTCTGTTTTTTGTATTAATTTTGGTAGTCATGCAACATAATTATTAAAAACATTACTTTTCAGCACTACCTTAATTTTTTGGTTTCTGGGAATTTTTGGTAGAGAGTTTTTGTAGTTTCTGAACTTGCTTAGCTGTTAGTCCAGTCACTTGAGTAACTACTTCTGGGGCAATATTAGAGCGCAGCATATTGATAGCAATTTGATTTCTTTCTTCAGTCTTACCCTTAGTTAAACCTTTAGCCTCGCCTTTAACTAAACCTCTAGCCTCGCCTTCAACTAAACCTTTAGCCTTACCTTCAGCTAAACCTCTAGCCTTACCTTCAGCTAAACCTTCGTGTAATATCTCTTGATAAATTACTGATTCTTTCATGATGTCGCTCCTGAGTAATCTTTTAATGATTTCTTTGCTTAGGGCTATGCCAGATATTATAGCGGTCGAGGCGGCAACGTTACTTTGTAGTTGCTTGTCAGCAATATTTTCGATTTGTCTCGCCACTTTCCTTAAGGTTTCTTCGGGAGCGCTGGTTTGGGATAAGGTGGCAAAGGGTAATAGTCCTTGGTATTGCTGAAATATTGCTGTTGGTTGTTCCCATAGTCTGATCACGTTGAAGTTATGGATTAGCTCGCCAAGGTTAAATGTGGTTTCATGGGCTAGGTGCGATCTCGAGGGGCTGAGATAGATGACGACTTGATGGACTTTTCGTTCGGGATATTTACGATATAGCCGTAGTCGATAGTCGGTCATGCGGAAGGGGATATTTTGATTGGGTTCGGTCTGAAATTCGATATGTAGGATGATTTCGGCTGATTCGAGAAATATCACTGAGTCAGCGCGAATTGGTTCGACTGCGAGTTCGGATTGTTCGATTTTGGTTAGGGTGATGGGTTTGTTTAGTAGCCAATTGGCAAAGTCTGTGGAGTAGCTTTCTGCGAGGAATTTACAGACGTTATCGATCATTGCAGGGGTTGATCATTTCCAAAGAATATATCACCTCGTAGATGGTTTAGATTTTGGGTTGGTTATATTTTTTGTAACGACTACCTATTTTTGGGGAATATCACTTTATGCTGGCTGGAAGTCGGCTGCGGGTTTTGAAATAAATGCGAGGGTTTTAGCGATGAACAAGATTGTTGGCATTGCACTTTTGACCTTTTTATCTTGTGGGCAAGTGCAGATAGTGATGAGCGAAAGTGTCCAAGCACAAACAATACAAGCACGCAAAACAGAAGCAGATCGACTGATTGATCAAGGGGATCAGCAATATAACATCAGCCAGTTTGAAGCTGCATTGCAGTCATATCAACAAGCGCTGAATATCTATCGCGAAATTAAATTTAGGCAAGGAGAACTATGGGGATTAGGAGGGATAGGAAACGTTTACTATAACCTCGGCAAATATGACAAAGCGATCGAGTTCCATCTGCAAAGCTTAGAAATCGCGCGGGAAATCAAAGACCTTCTCGGTGAGGGAAATGCGCTGGGAAATCTGGGAAACGCTTACTATAACCTAGGCAAATATGACAAAGTGAGCAAGTTCTATCTGCAAAGCTTAGAAATTTTACGGGAAACCAAAAATCGTCAAGGTGAAGGGACTGCGCTGGGAAATCTGGGAAGTGCTTACGATGCCATCGGCAAATATGACAAGGCAATCGAGTTCCATCTACAAAGATTAGCGATCTCGCGGGAAATCAAAGACCTTCTCGGTGAGGGACAGTCTCTAGGGAATCTGGGAAACGCTTACTCTTCCCTCGGCAAATATGACAAAGCGATTGAGTTCCATCTGCAAAGCTTAGAAATCAAGAGGGAAATCAAAGACCGTCTCGGTGAGGGAAGGTCGCTGGGAAATCTGGGTGGCGTTTACTATTCCCTTGGTAAATATGACAAAGTGATCGAGTTCCAACTGCAAAGCTTAGCGATCTCGCGGGAAATCAAAGACTTTCTCGGTGAGGGCGCAGCGCTGGGAAATCTGGGAATCGCTTACTATGCCCTCGGCAAATATGACAAAGCGATCGAGTTCCATCTGCAAAGCTTAGTAATCGCGCGAGAAATCAAAGATCTTAGCGGAGAAGGCATAGCGCTATCAAATCTAGGCGGTATGTTGTCTGAAGCGAAACAATCCGAACTAGCAATCCTCTTTTACAAACAATCAATCAACGTCCGCGAAGCGATCCGCAAAGACATCAGGAAACTCGATAAAGATATCCAAAAATCCTATTTAGAAACTGTCTCTAGCAGTTATAAACGTCTCGCCGACATACTTCTCCAACAAGGACGAGTGATGGAAGCATTGCAAGTTCTCGATCTCCTCAAAGTCCAAGAACTTGAAGACTACATCAAAAACATCAAAGGTAGTGATAGATCAGCGCAGGGTGTGCGACTTTTAGAACCAGAGAAAGCTATGAGCGATAAGCTGTTAGCAGTTAGCTTTGAGAATAGTCCTGAAATTAACAGCCAACTTGCTAACAAAATCCAACAAATTCCCAAAACAGAAATCAACAAAGTTCCTGACTATCTCCAACAAATTCCACAGGGAACAGTATTACTCTATCCATTGATTTTAGGCGATCGCCTAGAGATCATCCTCTTTTCACCCAACACCCTCCCGATCAGCCGCAGCGTCAAAATCTCCCAAAACAAACTTGAAGAATTAATCAAGGAATACAGAGAAGGACTCCTTGATGCTGG
>JANXUJ010000169.1 GCA_025356295.1 Cyanobacteriota bacterium | reverse complement strand
CACTGAAATGAGGCGGCTTGAGAAAGGGTAGGAATATCCGAATATTCGCCTTTAATACTTTGATAAATAGCATAACCAGCTAATAACATAGTACCTATAAATATTGTATTGGCAAAAGTTGTGCTAATTATTGATGGCAATGAATTGCTTGCCAACTGTTCGAGAACTTGAAAGAAAAGTTGAACAATAAACAACACGATTTGCATTAGTAAAGCTTGCATTGCATTAAATCGCACAAAGTGAGGTACGCGAGAATCCCTGACTACCAAAAAATATAGTCCCATAAACAGAAAAAATTCACCTGTTAAGCCCAGTAAAGGCACAAGAGGAAATGCTAAGACATTGCCATATAGCCAGATGAACGGAATGAATGGAAATATGAGTACAGGAAACTGTTGAAATAAAACGGCTCCATAAATCACCGCTGCCGATATCGGCAGTAGGTAAGGCAAGCAACTGTAAAAGCGATGCAAAGGTGTGGTGGGTTCCTGCCATGTCATAAGGATTTCCTTTGAGTTGGGAGCATTTGTGGGATTGGTATGGGTCTGATTTTAGCTTAAACAACCCAAAAATGAGAGTCTGGGCAAAGCTTAGCTTCTCATTTTTAGAATTTAGCTAACGAATAGTTGACGAACTTTTGGCGGATGCGATCGCTAAATAATCCAGACTAAAATACTAAAAATGCAAACTGAAATTCTTTAAATTCTAATTGATTAAAGGTGTGATAACCTGACGGATAATTTGTGAGGAAGCTGAAGTGAGTCGTTTGACAGATCGATTACAAAAAACAAGAATTTGTCTGAATTTGCAGCTTGGTTTTATTGCTTTTATGCCGATTGTAGCCATCATTAATGATGGCTATGAGAGTGTATTTGCAACTCCAATCAGTTCTATCAACAACTCTAAACCGACATCAAAAATAAAGCAAAAGCCAACTACTGCACCAAAAGTATTAGTGCCTACCTTGATCCCTGTAAAGCAAATTTTGGTTGTTGGTAGTTCAATTTTGACAAAAGCAGAAATCGAACAGATTACCAATCCTTATCTTAAAAAGTCGCTAACTTTTAATCAGTTGCGTGAAGTCGCTGATCAAATTACACAGCTTTATCAAGAACGCAACTATATTACTTCGCGTGCCATTATTGAATCTCAAGAGATCAAGGATGGTGTGGTCACGATCAAGGTATTAGAAGGAACCCTTGAACGGATCGACATCAAAAGAGCGGGTAATGTGCAAGGTCGGTTAAATGATGACTATGTTAGGAGTCGAGCCGCGATCGCGGCGACTACACCTCTTAACTTCACTCGTCTTGAAGAAGAATTGCAACTCTTGCGCGCTGATCCTCTGCTATTAGATATCAAAGCCAATCTCACCGCAGGTGCTAAGCCCGATCAAAGTACATTGCAGATTACTTTTACAGAGGCGAAAACTTTTAATACGCGTCTGTTCACAGACAACTATGGCAACGTCTCGTCAGGTATTTATCGGGCGGGAGCAACATTGCAAGAAGCAAATCTCACGGGTATCGGTGACTTGGCAGCGCTTAGTTATACGCGATCAGGCGGTTCTAATGCCTATGGGTTGAGCTATCAATATCCGCTAAACCCAACGGGAGGGACATTAAATTTTAATGCTTCTATCGGTGATAGTCGGGTCACGCAGCCCGAATTTGCTAGCCTAAATATTGCTACAAATTCACAAGTGTATGAGCTTGGCTATCGTCAGCCTGTGGTGCGATCGCCAAAAGAAGAATTAGCATTTGGTATTGGCTTGTCATTTGAAAATAGCGCTTCTTTTTTGGGGGGACAGTCTTTTAATTTCCAAAATTTTACGTTTGATGATGGGCAATCTCAAGCGAGAGTTTTACGGTTAAATCAAGAATATATCAACCGCGATATCGCTGGAGCATGGGCATTTCGATCAGCTTTTAGTGGTGGGTTAAATGGACTTGGGGCAACTATTCGTAATGATGGATCGCCCGATGGCAGATTTTTGTACTGGACTGGTCAAGCGCTACGCGTGCAACGTTTAGGCAACGATCGCGATTCACTTGCCTTCTTTAGATTAAATATGCAGTTAACAGGCGATCGCTTGCTGTCACTAAATCGCTTTAGTGTCGGTGGACCGCAGTCAGTGCGTGGCTATCGTCAAAATCAAAATACGGGTGACAACGGTATTCAAGGATCAGTTGAGTTTCAGCTGCCTGTGTTACGCGATGAGGATAGCTTTGCGATCGTTAAGTTGCTGCCCTTTTTTGAAGGAGGATCAGTCTGGAATAATCGCACTGCAAACTCTAGTCCCCAGACTTTATTTAGTGTTGGAATAGGCGCGCAATATCAACCGATCCGCAATTTAACCTTTCGCCTAGATTTTGGGCTTCCCCTAGTCAATGCAAATAACCCTGGCACTAATCTCCAAGATTCTGGTTTGTATTTCTCGATTAATGGCAATTTCTAATCAAAACCTAAAAATCAGTGAGAGCGCAAAGCGCTCTCACTGATTTTTAGGTTTTGTAGGTTCTCAAAAACAAAAAAGCTCAAGCTCTTTTGAGAATCACAAAGATTAAGAAATATAATGAAATATAAACAAATCAATTTTAAATTATTGCTTTTATTAGCCAAAATCAACCACTGCACGGCTTGTCTGGTATTAAATAGTGAGTAGGTATAAATCTCTAATTGCAAACTGTTACAGCGGGTAACAGTTTGAGCAACCAGTAAAAAACAAACTATAAAAATACCCAAAAATCAGGACAGTAATTTAAGGAGACTGCATGTTCACTTCTGCGCCACCGATCGCCTCATTATCAAGTAGACGTATCATTCCCGAAAATCTACAGGGTCGGGTCTTAATGAAGTTGGTCTATGTAGTGCTTGAACCTCAGTATCAGAGCGCTATGTCGGCGGCTGTAAAGTCAATTAACAAAAACAATCCTAACCTTGCGATCGAGGTGAATGGCTATTTAATTGAGGATATTCGTAATCCTGAAAATTACGAAGCTTTTAAAGAAGATATTGCAAGTGCTGATATTTTTATTGCCTCACTAATTTTTATTGACGATCTCGCTACCAAGATCGCTCTCGCTGTCACCCCCCATCGCGATCGCCTATCTGCTTGTGTAGTATTCCCATCGATGCCAGAAGTGATGCGCCTGAATAAAATGGGCAGCTTCAGCATGGAGAATCTGGGGCAGTCGAAAAGTGCGATCGCGCAATTTATGCGAAAACGCAAAGAGAAATCTGGCAGTTCTTTTCAAGACAGTATGCTCAAAGTTGTGCAGACTTTGCCCAAGATTCTCAAATATATGCCGATGGACAAAGCTCAGGATGCTCGCAACTTTATGTTGAGCTTCCAATATTGGCTAGGCGGCTCTACCGAAAATCTCGAAAATTTCTTATTAATGCTGGCGCAAAATTATTTGCCAAGCGTCAAGGCAAGAGCGAAAGAAACTGGTTCGGGAACTCTAATCATTAAAGAGCCTGTTACTTACTTGGATATGGGACTCTGGCATCCTCTCGCACCAAAGATGTTTGAGACAACTGCCGATTATTTGAAGTGGTTTAACTCTCGCGAAGATATTTCTGATGACATGAAAGACCCTCTAGCACCATGTGTGGGTCTGTTGATGGCGCGCACTCACCTTGTTACAGGCGATGACGCGCACTATGTAGCGATGGTGCAAGAATTGGAGTCTCTAGGGGCGCGAGTGATTTCGGTGTTCAACGGGGGCTTGGACTTCTCCAATGCAGTTGAAGAATATTTTTACGATGCTAAACAAAAAGATCGCGCGATCGTTGATAGCGTAGTTTCGCTTACAGGTTTTGCTCTTGTTGGTGGACCTGCAAAACAAGATCATCCTAAAGCAATCAAGGCTCTCGAGAAGCTGAATCGTCCCTACATGGTGGCTTTACCCCTCGTATTCCAAACTACTGAAGAATGGCAAGATAGCGATCTCGGTTTACATCCTGTGCAAGTCGCTTTGCAAGTCGCTTTGCCAGAGCTTGATGGTGGACTTGATCCAATTGTGCTGTCAGGGCGCGATAGTGCCACAGGTCGATCTCATGCGATCGGCGATCGCTTAGAAACGATCGCTAATCGGGCGATCAAATGGGCAAACTTGCGCCGCAAACCCCGCCACGAGAAGAAACTCGCAATTACAATCTTCAGTTTTCCACCTGACAAAGGCAATATTGGCACAGCCGCATATTTAGATGTCTTCTCTTCCATTCATAAAGTTGCTGAAGCCCTCGCCAGTAATGGTTATGATGTTCAAGGCTTGCCTAAGACCTCTCACGACATGATGTCCGACATCCTGCACAATCCTGAAGCAATGGTTGGCAGTCCTGAATTGAACGTTGCCTATCGGATGCCAGTACGCGAATATGAAGCGCATACTCCATACGTTGATCGGATCATCGAGCAGTGGGGAGCCGCCCCTGGACATCTCAACTCCGATGGACAGAACTTACTCATTTACGGCAAGCAGTATGGAAACTTGTTTGTCGGTGTGCAGCCAACCTTTGGTTATGAAGGCGACCCCATGCGTTTACTATTCAGCAAATCCGCATCACCACATCACGGATTTGTCGCTTATTACACCTATCTAAATCACATCTGGGGAGCCGATGCCGTCCTCCACTTCGGCACACATGGCTCAATGGAATTTATGCCAGGCAAGCAAGTTGGTATGTCGGGTGAGTGCTTTCCTGATAGTTTAATTGGCGCGTTACCGAATATCTATTACTACGCCGTCAACAATCCATCAGAAGCAACGATCGCTAAACGTCGCGGTTATGCCACGATCATTAGCTACATCACTCCTGCCCCTGAAAATGCTGGCTTGAGCCGTAACTTGCAAGAACTCAGCGAACTAATTGCTTCTTATAAAGATTTACGCCTCGGTAGTCGCGGTATCCAAATCACCAACACGATTATGGATAAAGTGCGGTTGGTAAATCTTGATAAAGATGTGCAGCTTCCAGACCAAGATGCGAAGGAGATGGATTTAGAAGGACGCGATAATGTCATCGGTCAGGTTTACAACAAACTGATGGAGATAGAATCGCGAGTTCTTCCTTGCGGTCTACACATTGTCGGCGAACCTCCTAAAGTCGAAGATGTCACCGATGTCTTGACCAGCATCGCCAGTTTCGATCGCCCCGAAGACAAGATGAAGTCTTTGCTACGGATTATGTGCGAATGTATTGATCGTGATATCGAACAGCTATACAAATCCAGCGATAAAGGCATTTATGCTGATGTTGAGTTGTTATCGAACATTCGGGCGATCGCGAACAAATCTGTTGGTGCATTAGTGAAAGCTAAAGCCGATGATGATGGTAAAGTTTCCAAACTCTCGGTTCTCAACTTCTTTAAAATGGGTAAAACTGAACCTTGGATCGAAGTTTTCCAAGAGAATGGTTATGCCAACATCAACAAAGACGACATCAAGCCTCTATTTGAGTTCCTAGAGTTCTGTCTCAAACAAATTGTTGCTGACAACGAGCTGGGTGGATTAATCAAAGCCCTTGAAGGCGATTACATTCTACCTAGCCCTGGTGGAGACCCAATCCGTAACCCGATGGTGTTACCCACTGGCAAGAATATGCACGCCCTCGATCCTAACTCGATTCCTACGAGCGCCGCTGTCCAAGCCGCGAAAACCGTAGTCGATCGCCTTTTAGAACGTCAACGTCAAGACAACAACGGAGTCTATCCCGAAACGATCGCCGTCGTACTTTGGGGAACCGACAATATCAAAACCTACGGCGAATCCCTCGCTCAAGTCCTGTGCATGATCGGTGTGAAGCCAATGCCCGATGCCCTTGGTCGCATCAATCGTTTAGAGCTAACTCCACTCGAAGAACTTGGTAGACCCCGCGTCGATGTGGTCGTCAACTGTTCAGGCGTATTCCGCGACCTGTTCGTCAATCAAATGGACTTAATCGATCGCGCTGTGAGAATGGCAGCCGAAGCCGATGAGCCATTGGAAATGAACTTTGTCCGCAAACATGCGATCGCCCAAGCCGAAGAATTTGGCTTAACGATTAATCAAGCTGCTACCCGCGTATTCAGCAACTCATCAGGCTCCTATTCCTCCAACGTCAATCTGGCAGTGGAAAATAGTACTTGGGAAAACGAAGAAGAACTGCAACAGATGTACTTGTCTCGCAAGTCTTTTGCTTTTGGTGGTAATGTCAGCAACACCCAACAGCGTCAGCTTACGAAGCATCACTGAAGACCGTTGACATGACCTTCCAAAATCTGGACTCGTCAGAAATCAGTCTCACCGATGTCTCC
>JANXUJ010000156.1 GCA_025356295.1 Cyanobacteriota bacterium | reverse complement strand
GTCGCCCGCGCAGCAGGCGACCCAAGCCCTAATTTTGGTTTTGAGATTACTTATGCGTAGCTGCTTAAATATCAAAAATATATCGATCGCAGGAAGTAAATAATTGCTCACAAGCACAAAGAATCCATTAGTCAAGCAACTTCGATCGCTTGGTGAAAGCTCTAAAGATCGTAAAGAGCAGGGACTATTTTTAGTAGAAGGAACTCACGCGCTCACCGAAGCTGTCGCGACAAATTATCCGCTATCGATATTGTGCTGCACTGAAAAATGGATCGCCGCTAATCCAGATTTGTATGATCAAATTGAAGCGTCTCCAGAAGCGGTCGCCAGATTAGAAATAGTCTCCGAAGAAGTGCTTCAGGCGATCGCTACTACCAAAAATCCTGATGGCGCGATCGCGGCGGCAGTCATGCCATCTCGCGAGAATATTAGCACCGCGAATATTAAAACATTAGGCTTAGCCTTAGAAACAATTCAAGACCCAGGCAATATCGGCGCGATCGTGCGATCGGCAGTTGCTGTCGAAATCGATGGCATGTTAGTTAGCAGCGACAGTGTGGACTTAACCAATCCTAAAATCATTCGCGCCACCGCAGGGCAGTGGTTTCGTTGTCCTATGCAAACGTCAACTAATCTCGCAGATGATATTCGTAAACTGCAATCTCAAGGCATAAAAGCGATCGCCACGGTGGCAAATGCTAAGAAAACCTATTGGGATTATGATTTTAGGCAACCGACTGTGATTTTGTTAGGCAATGAAGGGAATGGGCTATCGGAAGAATTAATTGAGCTAGCCGATGAAGTTATCGCGATCCCTCAAAGCGATCGCGTTGAATCATTGAATGTCGCGATTAGCGCTGCTCTACTGCTTTACGAAGCAAAACGCCAGCGATCAAACTAGACTTATAGAGAGTGTTGCCCGCCACGCGAGCAACACTCTCTATAAGGGGGTAGGTTCATGAGTTTCTAAATAGTCTTGAATCCAATTATTGCCTAACTTTAACAGATGTTCTAAATTGAAGTCCCATAACATGACCAGCCCATTAACACTTGTTGAGGCAAGGGTTTCCCCATTGGGGCTGAAGCAAACCCTCTTTATTGATGAATGGTGTCCTTGCAACGTCAAAAGTTCTTTGCCATCTCGACTCCATATCTTGACTGTGCGATCACTACTACCCGATGCTAACGTATTCCCATCAGGACTAAAACAGACACTTCGGACTTCGGCGCCATGTTCATTTAGTGTTCTCAATAACTTGCCGTCTAAATTCCATATTTTGACACTTCCATCTTTACTGCTACTAGCAATAACTTGATTGTCAGGGCTAAAACAGACACTATAAACCTCACCTGTATGCCCACTGAGAGTATTCAATAAAGTTCCATCCCAATGCCATAGCTTAACCGTCTTATCTTGACTTGCCGTTGCCAACATATTGCCATCAGGACTAAAACAAACATCATAAACAGCATTACCATGACCGATCAGTGTATGTACCCATTCACCATCCTTACTCCACAACTTGACCGTAGAGTCAGCACTTGCTGAGGCAAATAACTCTCCATCACTGCGATAAGCCACACTATAAATAGGAAACTCATGTTCGTTATAAATAGTTTTCATCAAATTCCCTTTAGTATTCCAAATTTTAATAGCGCGATCGCTGCCAACTGACAATAAAAACTGATTATCTGGACTAAAACAAACACTATTAACAATTTCTTTATGCCCTTCTAAAGAACCTATTAAAGAACTATTAGTATGCCAAATCTTGATCGTATAATCGCTACCCGCAGTAGCAATAAAACGACAATCAGCGCTAAAAGCAACGCAATTGACTTCACCCGAATGACCGACTAGCCGAGCGCATGAGTTACCATTAGTCCGCCAAAACTTAATAGTTGTATCTTGACTACCCGTAATCATCGTATCTCCCTGTGTGTTGAAAATAATGCTATGCACTCTTCCCTTATGCCCATAGAGAGTTTTGATTAAATTACCTTTGACATCCCAAATCTTCGCGGTGCGATCGCCACTAACTGATACTAAAAATTTGCCACTAGGATGAAAACGCACTCCTAAAACTTTGTCGGTATGCCCCTCAAGAACCGAGATTAAACTCCCTTCCATATTCCAGATTTTGATCGGTCCACCACGACTTGCCGAAGCGATAACCCGACCTGATGGAGAAATATCAATATCCTCTATAAAGCTATCATGCGCTTTAAAAGTCTTAATTAGCGTACCGTTAATATTCCAGACAACCAAAGCGCGATCGGCACTACCTGTAACGATGCGTTCACCATCAGGACTAAAGCAAAGACAAGTTACCCATTTATGATGACCACCCGTAAAAGTATTAAATAGAGTTCCATCATCACGCCACAACCTGATTTTAGTGTCTTCACCACAAGACGCAAATATAGCATCAGTAGGACTAAATTTGACAGCTAAAACTGGTGCTTGATGATCTTTTAGAATTTGGACTGGTTGGTCTATATATAATTTGGTAATTCTATTCATTTTCCAAAGTCTGATCGTACCGTCACGGCTAGCCGAAACTAAGTTTTGTCCGTTAATGCTAAAACTAAGACTGGTAATCCAATGTGTATGCCCTGCTAAAGTTTGTCGTAAGTTCCCTTTTGCATCCCAAATTTTGATTGTGCGATCGCTACTTCCTGAGGCGATGAGGCGATCGCCTGGTTGGATAGCGATACAAGTGACCATATCTAGATGTCCTTCCAGATGGTTATACTCGCGAACATCGTAGACAGCTTGATGTAGAGCCGTAATTCCATGCATTCGTAAGCTCGCTAGTTCTCCTGTAGATGCTTCTAGTTCTTGTAACTGATTACCCGCATCCATTGATTCTAGTAACGCTTCAAATTGCTGATTGAGAATAAATGTCGCTTTTGCCGAAGCGCTCTTGAGAACCACTTCAGCTTGCATCAAGCTAGCTTGCAATTGTTGCTGCATCTCCACCAATCTGACCTTAGCTTCTTGTTCTGCTAACAAAGTTTGTTCTAGCTGTCGTTTTGCCGCCGAGAGTATCTGATTGGCTTCCGCTTGAGCGCTGAGCGCAACTTCGACTTGTCGCTTTTCTAAGTCTTGACTAATCGAAAAAAACTGATAGTCATGATTGCTCAAATTTTTATCTGCCGACCATCCTAATGCATCTTGGAGAGCTTGTCCTCGCAGCAATCGTGATTCATCTTTATAATTAGAATCCATCCAAGCCTTAAATGATTCACCATAGGGGCGCAAATTAGCTAAAGCTTGGTTTACCCAGTTTTGATTAAAAATTGCCGCATAGATGGGGTTATAAACTCTGATTTTCCCTTCGCGCTTGACGACCAATCCAGTGATGCGTAGTTCTGTTTGTTCAGGACTATCATCAGAAATAATTCCTGCTTGGCGATTTTTTAAAGATGGCTCAGAACTCAATATTTGTTGATACAAGCCTAATAATCGCCCTTGACGATTTTCACTGCTCCAGAGAATGCGATCGCGAATCGTTTTAAAATGCTCAGGCTGATCTTGGATTTCCCAAGTTTCGATTAGACGCGATCGCACTAAGTTATTCACCCATACCAACTCTTGATTTAAGGGAATCAGATGATTTGAGGTGAGAATCATCTGACAGATTTTTTGAGTGAGAAATGGCTGCCCACCTGTATAGGCAAGGATCGCTTTGAGGACTGCTACAGGATTTTGCGACTTTGTTACCAGTCCTCGCATTAGTGGCTTTGCTTCCTGCAACTGAAAGCCTTTTAGCTCGATGGCGCGACCAATGTTGAAAGGAGTACGTTGCTTATCGCGGATCAAATCAGCAGGAGTCGCTACCCCAAAGAGGGCAAAAGTAAGCCGTTTATAAGCCACGCGATCGGCGCGGCGATTGAACAATTCCCGAATCAGTGCAAAAAAATCATCGACTGGAAAATTTAAACTCAGAATACTATCAATTTCATCAACGAAAAGGATTACTGGTGAAGATATCTTTTTAAGCAGCCCTTCATCAAGGAACTTCCCAAAACGCTGCACAGGTGAAAGTAATCGGTAACGCTCCCACCATTCCTCTAAATTAAAAGAATCATATAAATCTAAACTACTAATAATGCTATCAATCAGCCCCGCATACCATTGCTCAGGAGTTATATCTGATGTACCGATCGCCGTAATATCGATTGCCGCACAGGTAAAATTTTCCTCTTGCAAGCGTTTCATCGTCCGAACTCGCAAACTAGACTTCCCCATCTGACGCGAATTTAAGACATAACAAAACTCTCCCGCTTTTAGGCTTTCATAAAGATCGGTATCAGCCTGCCTTGCCACATAGGTAAGTGCATCTAAGGCTAGACTGCCACCGACTTGATATAGATAAGCTGTTTTACTTTCTGCAAGCATAGTTCTGCTCTTAAACAATAATTACCAATAAGTACCAATAATTACCAATAATTACGAAGTGCGTCACGAAGAGGCGCGCTTGATATGGTCTAGATACTTTGACGAAAATATTCACGATATAAATCACACATCGGTAATACCTGATTGCCATGAAACTTGACTAAACCAATACTTCGCAACTTAAATGCAATCTGACTATCTAATTGCAAAGGGCGATCGCTTGTCACCAAATCTTTAAAAGCTCCCATAAGTTCCACATCTTCTTTTAAGTTCCCTAATTGACGGCGAAGATGATCGCCATAAATCCCTTCTTCAGTGGGAGCAAGTTGAGCTAGTTTTTGCCAATCCATCCGACCTCGGGCGATTTGATAAAGCGCTTGTCTCACCAGATAAGGATGTCCGCCTGTGAGTGCCATCAGCTTTTCTACATCATCAGCTTTCCAACTCAGTCGATGACGCAGAGCTAGTTCGGCAATTTGAGGACAAGTCAACTCAGGCAACTCGATCGGCAATCCCACATTAAACGGAGATTGATTGATATTTAGAGGGATATAAACTTCTTTAGAATGAACGATCACTAACCGCAGTTTTTTCCAAATATCTTCGTTCTTCGCCTTCTCATGCCAAGCTCGCAGCAACCCAAAAAAATCGGCGGCAATTTTGGGATATTGGAAAATCAAATCTACTTCATCTAGTCCTAATACTAAAGGCGATTCGGTTATGGTCAGTAAATAGCGCTGAAAGTACTTTGTGCATTTGTTTTTACTGCCTAACATACCTTGCCAATATTGGTCTAAATTGTCATCTATATCTAGCTCTGCGGCGATACTGGCACAAAACCATTTCAGAAATAAATCAAGCTCACTAAATACATCGCTATCTGCTTCTTGAAAATATAAATGTGCGACTTGACATCCATTATATTTTGCATAAGCAAGAGTTCGGGTTAGCAGCGATGACTTCCCCATTTGGCGCGGGGCTTTAATCCTGATTAAGGAACCTGCTCGCAGCACAGTTTCACAGCAGTCTTTTTCGATGGGCGGACGCTGAATATATAATCGAGAACCTAATTCCACTTGACCTTCTGGTTCTTCTAACTGAAATTGCGGCTTCGGTGTTTGCGGGGTAAGTGTGGTCGCCGCACTAGCATTATTAAGAAGTCTTGCTAATGCTTGGAGAGTATCAGTTGCATCTTGATAACGTTGCCGATAGTCATAGCGAATCATTTTGTCAATAATTGCGGCTAGCCCTGAGTTGATCTTAATATTGACCTTATCGCTAGCTAAGGCGCAGCTATATTCATTGTTGTGTTTATCTCGCGGTAATTCTTTAAATGACAGCCCCGTAAAAGCCTGTAAGCACATCAGCCCCAATGCATAAATATCGCTACAAAATTTTGGCTGCCCTGCTAGCTGCTCGTTCGGCATATACACCAGTGACCCTACTACCACTGTACGCGTCTCGTTACCTTCTTCTAAGAATCGCTCTATCGAATCTGAACCCAAAGCTTTGACGGCTCCAAAATCAATCAGCACAATTTTGCGATCGCTACGGCGGCGAATCAGGTTGGCAGGCTTGATATCGCGATGGATCACCTGTGAGCGATGCACAAAGGCTAGCACTTGCAAAATATCTCGCAATGCTAATATCACTTCTTTTTGATTCCATAACTTCTTCGATCCAATCTCGTGGTCTAAAGTCTCACCCTCAATAAACTCTTGAACAAGATAAAATTCACCTCCTTGCTCAAAGTGGGCGAACAATCGGGGTATTTGATCATGACTGCCCAAATCATGGAGAGTCTTTGCTTCGCTGTCAAATAAGCGTTTAGCGATCGCTAATTCTTGCGGGCTATGCAGCTGGGGCTTGAGTTGTTTGACCACACAAGCTGGCGTATTTGGCAGTTGTAAATCTCTTGCCAAAAATGTTTGCCCAAATCCACCACCACCCAGCGGTTTAACGATTTGATATCGTCCTGCAAGAATTTCTTCATCGCTGGTCATGATGTTCTAAAGAGTCGTAAATTTCACATATTACTACTTATTAATAATATGCGATCGCCAATCTTTAGACTTAAGACATAAGGCTTATAAAAGAGAAGGGACGCAAAGCGTTCCTTCTCTTTTATAAATTTTTTACAAATTTTTTATAAATTTGTTTTTAAAGCAAACTAATATTTTCTTGGATTGCGGCGGCTGATTTATGCAAGGTTGCTAGTTCTGGATTGGTGAGTTGCAGCTCGATTACTTTTTTCACGCCTTGCCTTCCTAGCTGCATCGGTACGCCCATAAATATATCTTTTAAGCCATATTCACCCGAAAGATAGACAGCCGCAGGAAAAATTCGATGGCGATCGCGTAGTATCGACTCGACCATCACATAAGCCGCAGCCGATGGCGCAAAATAGGCGCTACCTGTTTGCATCAACTTCACGATCTCGGCACCACCATTGCGAGTTCGCTCGACTATACGCGCGATCGCCTCTTTTGGCATTAGTTCTGTAATAGGAATCCCGTTGACAGTCGAAAATCGCGGTAATGGAACCATCAAATCACCATGTCCACCCAACACCATCGCATTGATATCGGCGCTAGAAATCCCTAACTCCATCGCGATAAAAGTTTGAAATCTTGACGCATCCAAAACGCCCGCCATGCCGATCACTTGATGAGTTGGCAAGCCGCTGACTTGCCATGCTAGATAGGTCATCACATCCAAAGGATTAGTAACTACGATCAATATCGCGTTGGGAGATTGCGCGATCGCCTTTGCCACAACATCTTTGACAATCCCTGCATTTATGCGAAGTAAGTCATTTCGGCTCATGCCTTCTTTGCGCGGTAAACCTGCGGTAAGAACGATCACATCTGAGTTTTTGGTGTCGTCATAGTCATTAGTGCCGATAATTTCGCGATCATGATTGGCGATCGCCCTTGCTTGCAGCAGGTCAAGAGCCAACCCCTGCGGTTTGCCCTGCACGATATCGCACAGCACCACATCGGCAAGATTATTTTCAGCAATGCGCTGCGCTAACATCCCGCCCACATTTCCTGCACCAATGACAGTAACTTTAGGCGATCGATAATCTGGCGGTTGCGTTGGCATAAAGATAATAGTTATTTCCTAAAACTTGATCGTGCGGCGGTGCGCGGCAACAGACTCAACTAAGCCGATCGCCATAAAATTGGCAATTAAAGCTGATCGCCCATAACTTAGCCAGGGAAGCGGAATCCCCGTCACAGGTGCAACGTTAATATTCATGCCAATGTTTACAAAGGTTTGGAATAGTACAAACGAAAAAACACCGATCGCCAATAGCGAACCAAAGTTGTCCCGCGCATTCACCGCGATTACCAGTAAACGCCAGCAAATACCAACAAACAGTAACAACACGCACATACAGCCGATAAAGCCAAATTCTTCGCCGATCGCTGAAAAAATAAAATCGGTATGTTGCTCAGGAATAAAATTTAACTGCGTCTGTGTACCCTTCAGCCAACCTTGTCCAAATAATTTGCCAGCGCCGATCGCGATCTTCGATTGGATAACGTGATAGCCCGCCCCTAGAGGGTCTTGGTTAGGATCGATAAATAGTAACAGCCGCCTTTTTTGATACTCATGGAGAACATTCCATAATAAAACCCCCGCCTGACCTGATATTAGATTGACCACTACCGCGATCAACGTACTCGCAATCCGAAACCAGGGCAGTGAGACCCAAGCCGCCACACCCATGAGGATCACCCAAGCAATCCAAGCAGGTAAATATAGTGAAAATAAAACCGCCGAGATAATCGGTGAAAATATCAAGGCTAACCAGCCCAAACTCGCCCCTGCCCAATAAAGCATCCCAATCGTGATTGCTGCAAATATGAGCGCTGTACCAAGATTTGGCTGTAAAAATATCAAAATCCAGGGCGGTACTGTTACCCAAGCAACTTTAAAAGCATCGATCGGACTTTGGATCGGGCGATCGTGCATCACTGCTGCTAAAGAGATAATAATTCCCACCTTGGCAAATTCTGATGGCTGAATATTAAATCCACCAATCGTAATCCAGCGCTCGGCACCAAGTGCGGTTGTGCCGATCGCTAGTACTAAAACCAACGAAAAATTTGTAATCGCGTAAGTGATCCAATGCAAGCGCAACAGGCGATCATAAGGAAATCGGGCGATCGCAAACATGACAATCAAGCCCACTAGCCCTGCCACCCAATGCTGCCACCACTCGGTGCGCTTAGCACTAAAGTCTGAACTAAAGATGGCAATCCCACCTAAACCCATCAACAAAACTGGAAAAACTATCAATAACGGATCAGCATCACGCCACTCTCGCTTAATGTTTTCCCAATTTGGCAGTTCTAAACCATTTACGATCATAAAATTTAGTACTAAGTAGCGAAGCTCTAATCTATTTTAAGCTCGTATTGATTTTTGGAGTACCAATATCCCCATCATGCCATTGGCGATCGCATGATGTGTGGCTTGACTAAATCCTGCGGCTTTGGCGAGTTTTACCTGCTCTGAGCCAATCGGAAACCGCGCTAGACTTGGCGCAATATAGGCATATTCTGCGGTCATGGCAAAGCGATCGGCGAGTGGCACAACCACCCGATCTAGATAAAAATCTTGGAAAGCTTGCATCAAGCGATCGCTAGGACGATGAAAGTCCAGAATCGCGGCTTTTGCGCCATCTTTTAAGACTCGGCGTAGCTCTGACAAGCATTGGGGAATATTGGCGACATTTCGCAACCCATAAGCTAAAGTTGCGCCATCAAAAGTATTTTCTGCAAAAGGTAAATCCAGCACATTTGCTTCTTGCCATGTGATATTTTTTTGGATGCTGGGCAGATATTTAGTAGCAGCGATCGCCAATAACTGTTTAGAAAAATCAACGCCGATCGCCTTACCATCTGGCGCAACTCGCTTAGCTAACAGAGCCGTCATGTCTCCAGAGCCACAGCAAAGATCAAGCCATGTCTCACTCTGTTTGGGTTCGCACCACCGTAGCGCCATTTTTTTCCAGATGCGATGTTGCCCCAAGCTCAGCAGATCATTAAAGCGATCGTACATAGGTGCGATGCGATCAAAAATCTGTTGGACATCAGTTTCCGCGGGTTGGGGCATAATTTTACCTAAAATCTATAATAATTAGAAGAATAAATAAAAGCATAAACTATGTCTTGAGCAGATTTTACTCGCTAGATTTTATATCTTAACACTGCTGGCAATTGCTATATTTGATTAATCTAAGCGAAGATAGTCATTATTCCGAGTCAACTAAAACAGCTTAAAAACATCGCCCCTCCTAGCATTTAACAAAAAAGACACTGTTGATAAACAGGGACACAAACCATGGATATTGGCGATACCAAAATAGAATCTTTTGAACTAATCGAAAAGCTTAATGAGATCGGTATTGCGCTCTCGGCGGAGAAAAATACGCCAAAATTGTTAGAGATGATTTTAAAAGGGGCAAAAACGATCTTAAATGCTGATGCTGGGACACTTTATCTTGCTACAGAAGATAAAAAGTATCTTAAGTTTGAAATTATCATGAATGATTCCTTAGGGATCATGATGGGCGCAAAGGTCGGAGAGCCAATTCCCTTTGAGCCTCTATCTCTCTATGACAATTTGGGCAACCCCAACACCACGATGGTAGCAGCCCATGCAGCGCTATACAAAAAAACCATCAACATCTCCGATGCCTATACAGCCGAAGGATTTGACTTTGCGGGAACTAGAGCTTTTGACATCGGAACGGGCTATCGATCGCAGTCTTTTTTGACGCTGCCAATGCTAAATCACGAAAATGAACTGATCGGTGTTTTGCAGCTAATCAACGCCAAAAATCCCTTCGATCACCAGATTATCGAGTTCACTAAAGTCTCGCAGCGCATTGCCGAATCCTTAGCTTCACAAGCGGCGATCGCACTGACAAACAATAAACTAATCGGTCAGTTTCGTGAATTATTTGAGTCGTTTATTAACCTCATCTCCGAAGCGATCGACAAAAAATCGCCTTACAATGGCGCACACTGCCGCCGTGTTCCCACTTTGACGATGATGATGGCTGATGCGGCTTGTAAGGCTGATTATGGCATCTTTAAAGATTTTGAACTAGATGAGGATGGACGCTATGAAGTCAAAATTGCGGGGCTGCTCCATGATTGTGGCAAAGTAACTACACCCGTCCATGTCATCGATAAAGCAACCAAATTAGAAACAATTTTTGATCGAATTCATCTAGTAAATACCCGCTTTGAAGTGCTTAAGCGTGATGCTGAAATTGATTTTCTCAACCAAAAAATTAAAGTGATCGCCTCTAATAACCTCAGCCTAATTCCTGAATTAGAATTTGCTTTAGAACAAAAACTCATTCAATATTCCAGTGATCAAGATTTCTTACGCATCTGTAATATTGGTGGTGAATTTATGGGCGATGAGTATAAAGAACGCTTACAGCAAATTGCCAAATATCGCTGGTGCGATCCTCAAGGTGTGGAGACAAATTTCTTAAGTGATAATGAAGTTTACAACCTAAATATTTCCAGAGGAACGCTAACTTCTGAAGAGCGCAAAGTCATCAACGATCATATTTCGGTGACGATCGAAATGCTAGAACAACTTCCCTACCCGCGCAATCTTCGCCGCGTACCCGAATATGCTGGCGGTCATCATGAGCGCATGGATGGCAAGGGGTATCCCAAAGGATTGACTCGAAATGAGATGTCGCTGCCTGCACGAATGATGGGAATCGCGGATATATTTGAAGCCCTCAGTGCTAAAGATCGTCCTTATAAGAAGGGTAAAACTCTCACTGAATGTCTTCAGATACTCGGTAAAATGAAGATCGATAATCATATCGATCCAGACTTATTTGATTTATTTGTCAGTGAAAAGATATATATGCAGTATGCCAATCAATATCTTGATCCTGATCAGATTGATGCAGTTGATGAAAATAAAATCCCTGGGTATGTACCACCTTCGGTTAATCTTTAGGACGCGCTGCGTTTCAAAAGTTACAGAAACAGAAAATTGATTCTATACCTACTTATGTTTGCTCAGTTTCGCTCTCAATATCCACAGGGACGCATTCAAACCGAGATGCTCTCAAAAATCGATGGTCTCCATGCTTTTAGGGCGATCGTCTCTCAAGGAGATGCGATCATGGGGACTGCC
Source organism: Cyanobacteriota bacterium (assembly GCA_025356295.1). Lineage (GTDB taxonomy): Bacteria > Cyanobacteriota > Cyanobacteriia > Pseudanabaenales > Pseudanabaenaceae > Pseudanabaena. The sequence continues at coordinate 5,891 of JANXUJ010000156.1, read as the reverse complement.
ACGGCTGTCGATGCTGATCTGGAAATAGCTGAAGATCGGGCGATTAAACGCGCGATCGCGATCGCGGGTATTTCGTTTGATAATGCATTATCAAGTGCTTTTGATCATAGTTTTGGTAACTATGGATCGCCGATGCTGGCGCAACGGGAACCGATTAACTCATTACCGCCCTCGGCTCAAATTACGCATACGATTCAATCTGAGCCAGCCTTCGACTATGGCAATGAGTACGAACCAACTGAATATATTCCTGAGCAGATTATCCCCGAAGAAATTATTCCTGAAGCTACACCAATCAAGGCTTCCGCACCACAGATTGCTCCTGAGCCTGTCGATCTATCCGAGGCAATTTCTAAAATCGATGTTGAGATGGAGCGCCTAAGCTGGACAAAACCGCAGGGTCGCGATTATTTGGTACGGACTTTTGATAAAAAAGCGCGATCGCAATTAACCAATGACGAGCTATTACAATTTCTCAGCCATCTAAAATCTTTACCAACACCGCATAGACAAGCTTCAGGTGATGATTTCTTTTAGCTCAAGACCAATATAGTGATTCGTCCGCTACGCGGACGAATCACTATATTGGTCTTGAGGTTACCTACAAACTCTGCTCAGATATGATGTAGTCTAGACAAAGTAAGCCTCAGAAAAAAGGTATCTAGTCTATGGCGAGTTCAGGGACACCAGAATCACCAGACATGATGGTACGGTTTATGCAATCAGGGCAGGTTTTTACCCCCAGCGCCCCGATTGATAATCAAGCTTTATTTGCTGGCAGAGTTAATCAACTTAATAGAATTATTGGTGCGGTCAGTCAACGTGGACAGCACGCGATTTTGTTTGGAGAGCGGGGAGTTGGTAAAACATCTCTTGCCAATGCCTTATTAAAAATCCTCAAAGGCTCTCAAGAACATCTCAAATCAGTGATTGTCAATTGTGATACTGAAGATCGATTTGATCAATTATGGTGCAAGATATTTTTAGAGCTGGAAAACACACAGACTTTGGACTTTGAACCACATCAAGTCAATCCAGAGTTCATTCGAGTACGTCTGCAACGTCAAATCATCGGTTCCGCAATCATCATTGTCGATGAGATGGATAGACTAAACCGCGATCCTTATTTCACAGCTTTCATGGCAGATACGATTAAGACTCTTTCTGATCATTCTACTAATGCAACACTCATATTAGTAGGAGTTGCTAACTCGGTAGAAGAGTTAATCACCGAACATTTATCAATTGAGAGAGCGCTAATTCAGATTCAGATGCCGCGAATGTCGCCTGAGGAGCTAACTGAGATACTCAGCAAAGGATTGCAGCAGCTATCGATGACGATGGAGCAAGATGTAATCAAGTCGATTGTATTTCTGTCTCAGGGATTGCCCAATTATGTGCATTTATTAGCTTTACATGCTTCTCAGTCAGCAATACGCGAAAATAGCTCAAATATCAATGTAAATCATTTGGCTAAGGCGATTAAACAAGCCTGTGAGAATGCTCAACACAGTATTATGAGTACCTATTCAATTTCAATTTTTAGCTCTAGACAAGAAACTATTTATCCTAAAGTTTTACTAGCTTGTGCTTTAGCAAAGAAGGATGAAACAGGCTGCTTTCGGGCGTTAGATGTGAGAGAGCCGTTATCAATAATTTTGGGTAAGCAGTATAAGACAACTTCGGCTTTTAATCGACACCTTAATCAATTTTGTGAAGAGTCTAGAGGTAATATTTTGGAGAAAAAAGGGGTTGAGCGACATTATCGATTTCGATTTGTTAATGCGATGATGCCGCCCCATATCATTATGGAGGGTTTAAGAACAGAAGTAATTAACTTGGAGCAGTTTGAGTACTAGCATGAAATCTCTTAATTTTCAAGAAGAACTTAGTCTCCTGATTCGTGCTAAATGCCCGATTATTTATGTGGTCACATGGGAAGAAGAACGTGCCGAAAAGGCGATCGCGCAAGTAGCGAAAGAATGTGGACCACCGCGTCAAATGCTTTATTATGACTTAGTGCGCGGCTTTGAGCATAACCAAGAAGGCAAAAACAATCTCCTGCAAGCATTGCAAATTGTCGAAAATAGCGATCGCCAAACTGCGACTATTTATGTGTTCCGTGACTTACATCGGCGTTTAGCGACTCAACGTCTTGATGAAATATTAGTACGTCAACTTCGTAATCTTTATCGAAGTTTTCGCAATTCGCGTAAGACGTTGATTTTACTAAGTCCATTACTAGAGTTGCCATCAGAACTTGAAGAACAAGTTGCTGTTCTCTATTTTCCACTGCCTGAAACCGCAGATATTCGGAACATCATCGAACAAATGGTTCCGCCTGAGCAGTTGCGAATGGAATCTCAGAGTCTTGAACAATTGATTAAAGCTTGTATGGGGATGACACGCGATCGCATTTGTCATACGCTCTCACAATCGATTGTCCAGAAGCATTATATTAATGAATCGGATATTGATCGAGTTTTAGTTGAAAAGCAAAAGAGAATTCGGCAAACTGAGTTTTTAGAATTTTTTACACCCAATGAAACTCTCGATAGTATCGGCGGTCTTGATAATTTTAAGCTCTGGCTGATGCAGCGACAGCAAGCATTTTCTGATGAAGCGAGGGCGTTTGGGCTGCCCAATCCACGCGGCGTATTGTTGCTGGGTATTCAAGGAACAGGCAAGAGTTTATGTGCGAAGGCGATCGCTAATCTTTGGCGATTGCCACTATTACGATTGGATGTGGGGCGTTTGTTTGGGAGCTTGGTCGGACAGTCTGAGAGTCGCACCCGTCAGACGATTCAGTTAGCCGAAGCCCTTGCTCCTTGCATTCTTTGGATTGATGAAATCGATAAAGCTTTTGGTGGAATATCGAATAGCACAGGCGATTCGGGAACCAGTCAGCGCGTATTAGGAACGCTATTAACATGGATGCAAGAGAAGTCAAGTCCTGTATTTGTCGTGGCGACAGCCAATAATATCCATGCATTGCCACCTGAGCTATTGCGAAAAGGGCGGTTTGATGAGTTATTCTTTATCAATTTGCCAACTTATGCAGAGCGCAAAGAAATTTTTCTGCTCCATCTCAAGCGCTTTCGACCGATGGAATTACGCAATTTTGATATTGATAGAATGTCAGAAATCTCTAAAGAGTTTAGTGGTGCAGAAATCGAACAGGCGATCGTGGAAGGTATGTATCGAGCGTTTCATGAGCAGCGAGATGTGATTACTGATGATATTTTGATGGCGATCACTGAGACCTATCCGCTAGCTAGTACGGCAAGAGAGCAGATTAGCTTCATGCAAGCATGGGCAACTCAAGGGAGAGCGCGTAGTGCCTCGCGTGGTGAGGCAAGTGACTTGACAAATAACTTGACTAATGATTTATCAGTTAACAAATCATTTGAACAACCAGTCATCAAACAACGTCCTTTACCATTGCCGCCGTTAGCCAAACTTAAATCCAATTCAAATTCATGACTTCTCACTCGGTCACTTCTTTTGATAGTCCAGACTTGCCACAGTTGCAAGCGATTAAGGCACATTTGGATTTGGTGTTGCTGGCTCTAGAGGCGCTAACTGGACTTGGCTCCGATGAGATGCTGGCGATCGCTGAAAAGTTAGGCTTAGAAGAAATTTTGAGCGATCGCATTACGCTCTGGCGGTTGCGGCAGGCTAGCCCGCTACGCAAGGGCAAGGGTCGCAAAAAGCTGGATGTCGATGAAGCAAGAGCGATGACGCTGATTAGCTGTAACTTAGCCGCTCAGCAACAATTTGCGATCCGCAATGCTGTCGCTCAATTAGAAAAAAGTACTGCTCAAAAGCGACCTCCCCATCACGAGCCAATCTTAGGGGATTATCTTGATCGTTTTAATCATCTCTATCAAGAGCGGATGGCGGAGGAGGATCAAGCAAAACCTGACGCAATCCAGAGATTAGCGTTAAAATTATTAATAGATTTGCTATTTTATAGTTCCCAAATCGGATCGCGCCGTCTCTGGGTTGCCTTGTTTGAGCGCAGTCAGACTATTTGATCAGATTATTTAATCAGACTAATATCTATGCGTTATTCATCAAATACTCTAAACCGCCGCTACGAACTACCAACCTGTCTATTAGAGGTCTGGACAGAGCGATCGCCATTGTCTGATTGGCAATCACAAATCGTTGCTCAAAACTTACATTTTCGGCTGCAATTAGCGCATAGAGCCATTAAAGGCAATCAGCAACAAATTATAAATTTGATCGAAGCCGTCACTATTTATTGCGATCGCTGGCTAGCTCAAGATGAGTTTGATACGCTCGATCATACGATCGCGGTTCCTCAGTTATCAAAATCAAAACTCTCAACATTGCAATTATTTGATCTTTACGAAAGTTTAGAACTCTGTGCCAATGAGTTTGTGATTTTACCCAATGTCGTTCTAGAAGTACGCCGCCTTAGTCCTAATTGGCTCAAATTTATGGCGAGGGCGATCGCCATTGTTGGTCTCAGCATCGGCACAATCCGTTTGATTTCTCGCGAGCAGCCCAGCTATCAAATTGCGTCTAGTCCCACGATCACCTCATCAGAAAAAGCATCTATACCACCCTCAGCAATAGCTGATAGCAAAGCAGGAAGCTCATCGAAAGCTATACCGATTGATCCTGAAGCTAAATCTAATGTAATCATTCCCCCTCTACCCAATCAAAATCAAGCCAATCAAAATCAAGTAGATAAAATCGCGATCGCACCTGAACCCGCTAAACCTGAATCTATTAATAAGCCCCCTGGTTATGCAAGTCGCGATCGCGCAATCGACAAGCTTCCTACTGCTGCTGATAGTGAAACCTCAGGCAGCCTAAAACCATCACAATCAAGCCGCTTAGAAGTTCCAACTCAATCCCCAACTCAATCCCCAAATAAAGATGCTACTCAAGAATCATCACCTGCCGCTCCATCTACCAAAGTTGCTACTCCGTCTTCGCGTGCGGCTATTGCTAAAATCAACATCAAAGTCTTACAAATTCAATCTGAATTGCCAAGCGATATCACCACATCTTTAGTTGATTATATCCAAGTTCAGCGGATTAACTTATCTGGCAAACCGTCTGGAACGATCGCTCTCGATCTAGAGATTTCAGGCGATCGCCTTCGCAATATATTAATTGATACTCAAAGCTCTAGCGTGAGAGATCGTAATGCGATCGCCGAACTAACAGAAATAATCTTGAAATGGCGATCGGCTAACTCCGCCACAGGAAAAATTCGTCTTGTATTGCAGTTATAAAAATACACCATGGTTCAAACTCCTGTTAAGCCTTTAACCCTTTCCGAGTTTCTGAAATTACCAGAGACTAAACCTGCTTGCGAATTTATTGATGGGGAGATTATCCAAAAGCCAATGCCACAGGGAAAACATAGTACAGTCCAGCTTGACCTCGGATCAGCTATTAACCTATCTCTGAAACCTCAACGTACTGCCCGTGCTTATTCAGAGTTGCGATGTAGTTTTGGCGATCGCTCAGTTATTCCAGACATTGCAATTTTCACTTGGGAACGCATTCCTAGAGATCGAGATGGCAAGGTATCAAATTTATTTAAAACCGCTCCTAATTGGGTAATCGAGATTCTTTCGCCAGACCAAAATCAAACTAAAGTAATTCGGAACATTCTCTATTGTCTCGATCATGGGACAGAAATGGGATGGTTACTCGATCCTGATGAAGAGTTAGTGTTTGTTTATTTTAGCGATCGCACTATCGCTGTGTTTGAAAATAAAGGCGATCGCTTACCTGTGCCAGCATTTGCCGAATTATTTCAGCTTACAGTTGGGCAATTGTTTAGCTGGCTAGAAAATTAAGATTTAAAAGTACTGATAAATTGGTGGTGCGGGGCAAAGCCCCGC
>JANXUJ010000149.1 GCA_025356295.1 Cyanobacteriota bacterium | reverse complement strand
TCTTGCTTAAACGAGATAGCTTGTAATGCTCGTAAGCGATCAACTATAAAATGTACTTTAGGAAACCTCTGTAATTGCAGCTTGTCAAGTCTTTGCCGCACTTGAGCTGCGCTAGTGACAATCCAAACTTGGCGATCGCTTTTCATTGCGTCTAAAACTATTGTTTCTATAGCCAGAGTAACTGTTACCCCAATTGATGGAACTTCACTCAAGTCCAAAATCAAAGCTTGATAATCTTGAATAATGGACATACTTTGAGAAATAGTTTTGGCAGAACCAAAGCTCAGAGGTCCGCTTAACTGAAACAGCAAAATATTGCCCTCGGCACGAGCTAGTAATTCCTGTTCTTCAGGCTTAAGGTTGTAGGCATGGCTTGGCTCTCTAGTGGCTTGAATGCGATCGCTCTGCAAATCAGTTAAACGCTTAATTGTCAATAAATTTGCAATAAATGCCCCCACTAATACTGCCGTAATTAAATCCACAAATACCGTTAACAAGATCACCAAGTACATTAAACCTGTACTTTTAAAAGAGAAATTGTGAACGCGTTTAATGAAACTCCAGTCAATAATATCAATACCAACTTTGAGCAAAAGTCCCGCCAACACTGCATTGGGAATTACTGCTGTCAGCGGTCTTGCCACCAAAACGATCAGTAAAAGCACCAGCGAATGAATCATTCCAGACAAGGGGGTTTTGCCTCCTGCTTGGACATTTACGACCGTCCGCATGGTTGCCCCAGCACCTGACAAGCCACCAAATAATCCTGCGAATACATTGCCAATTCCCTGCCCAATAAGCTCGCGATCAGAGTCATGCTGCGTACGCGTGATACTATCAGCGACTAAAGAAGTTAACAGCGAATCGATCGCTCCTAAAAAACCTAAGGTCACGCCATACCGCAGCATCTCCGTTAAATCTTTCAGGTTAAAGGTGGGTATGCGTAATTTTGGTAATTCACTGGGAATTGAGCCAATCCGCGAGATATTGGCATCTTTCAAAAATACAACTGATAAAATCGTGCAAACCAATAGAGCAAGTAAAGGAGAGGGGAAAATGCGATTGAGTTTAGGCGGAGCTAAAAAGACGATTAGTAAAGCGAGTATTCCTAAACCTAAAGCAACAGGATTTGGCTGGCTAATATAACTAGATAATTGCTTAAATGTCTCCAGAACCGCGCCTGAACCCGCATAACCTAGTAATGGCGGTAATTGCAGCACGATGATAATTACCCCGATCCCAGACATAAAGCCAGAGATAACGGTATAAGGCATTAGCGTGATGTACTGCCCCAGTTTCATCACCCCTAACAAGATTTGAAATAAGCCGCCGAGCATGACTATCGTAAAAGCAATGACCAAAGCCTCTTCGGGACTATCTTTGTGAGTTGCCATCAGTGAGGCAATCACTGATGTAATTACGACTGTCATGGGACCTGTTGGTCCCGATATCTGAGCAGGTGTACCACCAAATAACGCTGCAAAAAAACCTACAAAAATCGCGCCATAGAGTCCCGCGATCGCCCCCGCACCAGAAGCAACTCCAAAAGCTAAAGCTAGAGGAAGCGCCACAATTGCTGCCGTGATTCCACCAAAAAAATCGCCCTGCCAATTCCGAAAATGAATTTTATTGATTAGTCGCATGGTTGAGCGGTACTAATTCTTGGTGATTTGTAAAACTTGATTAGCAGTTAACTCGAAACTAGCAGATATTTTATCAAATACTGGCGAAGCGATCGCCTGATCACCTTCATATACTTTCTCTTCATAAAAACCATCCACCCATTCAAGAATGGTCACACGCCCTTGAATCGGATCGACAATCCAATATTCGGCAATGCCTCTCGCTGCATATTCTGATCGCTTATAGCGATAATCACGACTAGCTTGATTAGGACTGACTACTTCAACGACTAACAACGGCGGCGGCATGTCCATAAACACCAGCGATCGCGTAGCTCCTGACATGGCGATCGCTAACTCTTCTGAATAAACAATCAAATCAGGAACGCGCACACCCACCTGTCTACTATTCACCGCCACTTCCGCTTTCATCCGTAGACAGTAGGATGGAATGCCCAGTTGCGAAAAATAGACCAATAAAAATATCGCAATCTGTTGATTGATATCACTTTCTGAAGACATAGGGATTAATTCTCCATTCTCTAACTCATACAAAGTGTCCGTGCCATCGTCATAATTGAGGAATTCCTCAAAGGTCATTTTTTTAGAAGTGGTAAGTACCATCGCTATTTCTCCAATCCCATTAGCTTGGACAGATTGTCACTTAGTTTGCAAAATCTTAGCCGCAGTTAATTCCAGATTTGCAGATATTTTACCAAATACTAGCGAAGCGATCGCCTGATCATCTTCATATACTTTCTTTAAGCTGTAGCGCACGCTGCGCGTGCGCTACAGCTTTTGGGGTTTTACATTTAATTGCGCCTAGCTACTGATCTATTATTACAGTTATGTTTAATATCAGAATTATTTTAGTTGAAACCGCAGGGGCGCGAAATCTGGGATCAGTGGCGCGGGTGATGAAAAACTTCGGGCTGTCGGAGTTGTGGCTAGTGAATCCGCTATGCGATCGCCATACTGACGAAGCTAGACACATGGCAGTCCATGCCTCAGAAATTTTAGACAGGGCAAAGATCGTGGGCAGTTTGCCCGAAGCGTTAGTTGGCTGTCAAAGGGCGATCGCTACCGCAGGACGTATCGATAAGGGCGAAATGAAAGTGACCACGCCACCTAAGGGGTTGAGTTGGCTCTCGCAGGTTGCCAATAGTGAGAATGGGATTGGCGCGATCGTATTTGGGGCAGAAGATCGTGGCTTGAGCAATGCCGAGATACAGTATTGCCAGCAGGTAATGCGAATCCCTGTAAATCCCGAATATCCCTCGCTCAATTTGGCTCAAGCTGTGGGCATTTGTTGCTATCAGTTGCAATTGCTGTGGGAAGATACCCACGGCTACGAAAATTTGACTAGCCAAATAGCGCAAGATTTGATAAAGTCAGCACCCATAGCCCCTCGTGAAGACATAGAAGCTTGTTACCAGCAACTTGAAGCAGTCTTGCTCAAAATCGGCTATGTTTATCCGCATACCGCTACTCATCGATTGCGAAAATTTCGGAATATTTTCGATCGCGCAAATCTGAGTCCTTCAGAGGTGACAATGTTGCGAGGGATTTTGCGTCAAGTCAATTGGGCTACGGCTCATCTTGATTAGCTTGTATCTTGATCGCTTGTTATTTAGAGACATTCTTTTATCGTATCGGAGTTATAGATAGTAGTGGAACCAAAAAACTTTTCATCGCCTGACGCTGCCGAAAAAAGCCGAGAAGCGCGTTTAAATAAGTTGCGCGAGCGTCGCACTAAGGCTGTGACAAGCACTAATGAATCTATTCCGTCCCGTCCTCTTGTTCCTGAATCGAAGCCTCGCATTGTCCGATCAGAAATGATGCGTCCAGTAGAATCTATGCGATCGCCTGAGCCAATCATCGACAAACGATTTGAAAATAAAGTTAAATCTTTACCCAATCGTCAAGGTCGAGTCGAAGCGCGCCCCGATCAACGTCCTGAAAATAAAACTCGCCGAAAGTCTGCAAATAATCGCCCAATCCCGATTAAATCACCTGCCAAGTCTTGGGGTTGGCAAATACTACGACTGGCGATCGCTGGGATCGGTCTGAGTGTAATTGCAGGAACCGCGATCTCCTTTTGGCAAAATCAGCAATCGACCCGCGCCAAAGCAATTACTCCCGAAGCGATCGCCAAAGAAGATATAAACAAATCTGAAAAAGATATTATCCCCCTCGCGCTCAAGACTGAAGCCACACCGTTGCTAAATAAGATCAAAGAATTAGCGGCGACTGAGAAAGACCTTGCTATGCAAATGATGATGGTCGAGCTTGACTCTGGAGCCTATGTGCAGATTGGGGCAAATCAGGCGATCGCCGCCGCGAGTACGATCAAGACTCCAGTTCTAGTTGCTTTTTTCCAAGATGTCGATGCAGGTAAAATCAAGCTCGATGAACAGTTAGAAATGACTGCCGATGTCAAAGTTGGTCAAGCGGGGGATTTGCAATATTCACCCGTAGGTACAAAAATCTCGGCGTTGGAAACTGCCACGAAAATGATCGTGATTAGCGATAATACTGCCACGAACATGATCATCAAGCGACTAGGTGGATTTGCCGCCCTGAACCAACGTTTTAAATCTTGGGGGATGACTTCAACGGTATTTAATAATCAACTGCCCGATCTTGAAGGCACAAATATGATTAGCACTCAAGATTTGGTGACACTGCTAGCCATGCTCGATCGCGGTAAATTGATTGAGCCACGCAGTCGCGATCGCTTTATGGACATCATGCGCCGCCCTGTGACCAATACGCTTTTGCCTAGAGGTATTGATGATGATGCCAGGATTATCCACAAAACAGGCGATATTGCTTCTTCGGTCGGGGATGCAGGGATTGTCGATATGCCAAATGGTAAGCGCTATGCGATCGCGGTGATGGTCAAGCGTCCTGATAATGATCAACGAGCTAATGAGCTAATTCGGCAAATCTCACGCGTCACCTATGATTATTTTCGTAATGGTGGCAGTTTAGCCACGAGTAGTAACACCACCATTCCACCTACTTCCCCGAGTCCCAGCAGTAGCGGCGTTACCACGACTATCGAAACTATTCCCATACCCCTGCCAAATGCTTCTCCTAGCGCATCACCAAGCTCGCCCGAAACAAATCGCCAAACTCCATAAAGCCAGAACCTATACTGTTTCCCCGCCGAAGGCGGGGAAACAGTCCTGAAAAATGCGCTTAGCCGCGCCCTAATTTATAGATTTTACATGATCCCTTGGCTGTGAAATGTCCGCAGCTTTGGGTTCAGATATAGGTGAAGTGCGATCGCTACTAATACGGTTATGAGGCAGAGCTTGATCAGCGATCGCGGCTTCGATATTTTCTGCCATAATTTGACGTGGGATCGCGCCTGTGGTGTCACCGATCGCCTGATTTTTGCGATCTAAAAAAATAAAGCGCGGAATCCCATCAACCCGATATTTAGTCACCTCTGGCAACCATTTAGTATTGTCCACATTTAGCATCACAAAATTCATGCGATCGCTATATTCCTTTTCTAGCGACAAATTGTCCGCCGCCATCGACTGACAAACCGTACACCAATCTGCATAAAACTCAATCGTGGTCGGTTTACCATTTGCCAAAGCTATGTCAATCGGCAACGCGGCGGCGGCGACTGCATCCAGCGATGTGCTGCTGCGCTGAGTCTGAACGCCAAAAAACAGCGCTGTAGTCAAAAGAATCGCCGCGATCGCGACTAATAAATTTCGTAATTTATTAGGATTAGCAGATGTAGTCGAAGTTGGATTCACAAGAATTAACCTACAGAAAATACTATTCCCATTATGCCTAGCAATGTTTGCTCTATGCTAGAGCCATTTAAGCAACTCAAAACCAGAGTATAGGTCGCACGCTTAGCGGGCGACCTATACTCTGGTTGTTATAAGAACCATTTATGAAAAGGTGCTATGAGCAATTCCGCAAATCAATTTGATGGCTCCGCTTACGACCTCACCCAAACGAAGCTAACTCTTAATGAAAAAATAGCCTATGGCGCAGGTGATCTTGGTACTTCGATTACCACTAATCTGCTCTCATTCTTTCTATTATTCTTTTTTACCAATGTTGCGGGACTCGACCCTGCTCTTGCAGGACTGGTGCTATTGATCGGCAAAGCATGGGATGCAGTCAATGATCCGATTGTTGGTGTACTTAGCGATCGCACTAAGTCCAAAATGGGAAGGCGACTGCCCTGGATGATCTATGCCGCGATTCCATTTGGCCTAGCATTTTTCGCGCAATGGATTGTCCCCAGTACCGATAAAACATTTCTATTTTGGTATTACGCGATCGTGGGGATTATTTTCAACACTTTCTTCACAGCCGTAAACCTTCCCTATACCGCGCTCACCCCTGAAATCACCCAAGATTATAACGAGCGCACTAGCCTAAATACTTTCCGCTTCACCTTCTCGATCGGCGGCAGCATTCTCTCACTTTTCATTGCTCAATTAATTTTTGCCTTCTTTAAAGACCCTGCACGTCAAACAGCTAGTTGTGACACAGGCAGCACTCAATATCTAGTACTAGGTGCAGTCTGTGCGGTGATTTCTAGTATCTCGATTTATTGGTGTGTTTGGGGTATCAAAAGAAGAGCGATCGCTAGCGATCGTCAACGTCTACACAATGAATCCTTGGAGGCAAATATTGCCGAACTGAGCTTTGTTGAACAGTTAAAAGTTGTCTTTAACAATCGTCCATTTCTCTATGTAATCGGTATCTATTTCTGCTCATGGCTAGCACTCCAAATCACCGCCTCGATCATTCCTTACTTCGTAGTGAATTGGATGAAAATGGGAGAAAACGACTTTATCCTCGTCACGATCGCTGTTCAGGGTACGGCGCTAGTAATGCTGTCAGTATGGAGTGCGATTAGTAAGCAATTTGGCAAAAAAGCAGCTTATTTCATGGGTTCAGGAATCTGGATCATCGCCCAAGCAGGACTATTTTTCTTGCAACCAGGTCAGGTTGTGCTGCTCTATGTATTGGCGATCATGGCAGGTTGCGGAGTTTCGACGGCTTACCTGATTCCTTGGTCAATGATTCCTGATGTCACTGACCTTGATGAGCTAGAGACAGGGCAGCGCCGCGAGGGTATCTTCTACGCCTTCATGGTTCTCTTACAAAAATTTGGTTTAGCGATCGGACTATTCCTGCTCGGTCAAGGCTTGGCATGGGCAAAGTTTGCCGAAAAAGTCGCCTGTCAGCCATCACCCGTCCAGCCTGACTCAGCCCTATTCGCAATCAGAATCGCGATCGGACCTTTACCAACGATCGCCCTCATCATTGGCTTAGGTTTGGCATACTTCTATCCCATCACTCGCGAAGTTCATTCCGAAATATTAATGCGGCTTGCTGAAAGAAGAAACCAACAAGGCGAATAATCAAAGAGCACCCAATGGGTGCTCTTTGATTATGGTTTAAGTTCAAATTCCTGATTCATTACAAAAAAGCCTGTATGATCTCGCAGGTCGTGATGGAATTTCTATCGATCAATTTATATCTACTGCGATCGCAGAAAAACTCTCTGCTTTAATGACAGAGAATTATCTCAAAGAAAGAGCTAAAAGAGCTAGTCGGTTAAAATATGAAGCGATTTTAGCTAAAGTTCCCGATGTGGAGCCAGACCTATATGACAGGCTCGCGAACGTCTAGCACTGTCAAAAGAGCGATCGGCCACCGCAAGAAATTAATAGGGATACAAGTCTTGATTTTGCTACAATAACAATGAGAGTACCAAGTTTTTCTGTACGGTTCTATAAAGTTTTGTTGGTCAAGTCTGTTAAGCCATGAGTGAGTTAATTAAGAGTAATTCGATAAATTTAGCCAATCAAGTGCAGTTCCTTGATGAGTTTGAGGTAATTGTTGTAGGTGCTGGTCATGCGGGCTGTGAAGCAGCGATCGCCTCGGCACGCATGGGCTGCAAAACTTTACTCCTCACTCTCAATCTCGACCGCATTGCTTGGCAGCCCTGCAACCCAGCCGTTGGTGGACCTGCCAAATCGCAACTCGTTCATGAAGTCGATGCCCTTGGTGGCGAAATCGGTAAGATCACTGATCGCACTTATCTCCAAAAGCGGATTCTCAATGCTTCACGCGGTCCCGCAGTCTGGGCGTTACGCGCTCAAACTGACAAGCGCGAATATGCGGCAGAAATGAAAACGGTAGTTGAGAATGAGCCAAATCTCTCTGTGCGTGAGGGAACGGTGATTAATACATTGCTAGATGCCAATCAAGGAATTATTGGAGTCGAGACCCAATTTGGGGTGGGTTATGCTTGCAAGGCAGTGATTTTGACTACAGGAACATTCCTGAATGGCAAAATCTGGGTGGGCAATCGCTCAATGTCTGCAGGTCGGGCGGGAGAATTTGCGGTAGCGGGACTTACGGAAACTCTCAATGCTTTAGGATTTGTGACTGATCGCCTAAAGACTGGAACTCCTGCCCGTGTCGATCGCCGCAGTGTGGACTATAGCCAAATGGAAGTCCAACCTTCTGACACTGAACAGAATTGGTTCAGCTTCGATCCCAGCGCATGGGTGGAGCGCGAGCAAATGAATTGCTACTTAACGCGCACCACTGCTGAAACGCATCGAATCATTCGCGAAAATCTCCACCTTACGCCCGTCTATGGCGGCTTCATTGATGCCAAAGGACCGCGCTATTGTCCCAGCATCGAAGATAAAATTGTGCGCTTTGCTGATAAGGATAGCCATCAGATTTTTATCGAACCTGAAGGTCGGAATATTCCTGAGCTTTACATTCAAGGCTTCTCAACGGGAATGCCTGAAAATATCCAATTACAAATGTTGAGGACTCTCCCTGGTCTCGAAAATTGTCATATGCTCCGTGCTGCCTATGCGGTGGAATATGATTATATTCCTGCGACTCAGTGCTATCCAACCTTGATGACCAAATTGATTGAAGGATTATTTTGTGCGGGTCAAATCAATGGAACTACGGGCTACGAGGAAGCTGCCGCACAGGGATTAATTGCGGGGATGAATGCGGCGCTATTTGCTAAAGGGAAAGAGATGGTAGTCTTGCCGCGCTCTAGCAGCTATATTGGTACGCTGATTGATGATCTCTGCACGAAGGAACTTCACGAACCTTATCGAATGCTGACTAGCCGATCAGAATATCGTTTGATTTTGCGATCAGATAATGCCGATCGCCGACTCACGCCGATTGGACGCGAGATTGGTCTTGTTGATGATCGCCGTTGGCAACTTTTTTGTGACAAGCAAGAGCGCGTTCATGCAGAAGTAAAACGCCTCAATGAAACTCGTGTAAAAGAGAAAGAAGAACTCGGTCAACGGATTACTGCCGAAACTGGTGAAGCGATTCGCGGCGCAATTACGCTCTCCGATTTATTGCGTCGTCCTAAGTTTAATTATGCAGAGTTGATTCACTATGGTTTAGCTGATCCTAACCTGAATCGCTTTGAGCGCCTTGCTGCGGAAATTGAAGTTAAGTATGTTGGCTACATCCAGCGCCAAGAACATCAAATTGAGGAAGTTGCCAAACATAGCGATCGCAAGTTACCAACTGATATTAATTACAATGCGATCGAGACTCTATCTAAAGAATCTAGAGAAAAGTTAAGCCAGATTCGTCCGATGACAATTGGACAAGCTAGTCGCATTGGCGGCGTAAATCCTGCGGATGTAAATGCTTTGCTAGTTTATCTGGAGATTCAACATCGGATTGGGGTTAACCAAAACAGACTATCCAGATTGGGAGCATAAAGATTAGTCCGATAAAAGAGAAAGCGATCGTGCTGATCAGTAAATCGCGATCGAGGTTATAGACTTCTGCGAGGATTAGTACTGATAGCCCTGTTGGAGTGCCTG
>JANXUJ010000103.1 GCA_025356295.1 Cyanobacteriota bacterium | reverse complement strand
CGGGCGAAGCCCGCCGAATCCATTTTGGGTTTTATTAAATCTTTGATCCTTAGCTCTCAGTGAGGCGATCAACTAGGGACATAATTCATAACTCCACGTCTTCATAAATCTCGGAAAGCGCGATCTCCAAATCAATCGACTGCAAATCCAAACTATCTCCCGCACTCAAACATTGCACCAACCAACCATCATCTCGATCTTTGCGATAGAGTTCCACTTTTACCTCAGACTGTGAAACTAAAACATATTCTTGCAAGGATTCTAATTTTTGATAGTTAAAGAGTTTTTCACGCCGATCTAACATTGCTGTAGAAGGTGATAGAACTTCTATTAATAGACAAGGTTTTTGTTTGATATAAGGATCGCTATCGGTGCGATCACAAACAACCATCACATCAGGATAATAAGTCGCATTATTTGCCGAAGCGATCGTGAGTTTCATGTCTGAAGAAAAGACACGACAAGGTTTACCGCGTAAATGATTCCAAATTCTTGAAAACAACCCACCAACAAGCAAATTATGATCTTCACTAGCCCCTGCCATTACATAAGCTTGCCCATTGACAAACTCATGCTTAGTAGGGCTTGACTGTTCGTAGGTGAGATATTCTGAATAGGTTAAGTCTAGCTGTCTAGCAAACATGGGCGATATCCTCAAAAATGATAATTCATCCGAGCAGGAATTTTAATCCGTTCAAACTTGGATCGGTCAGATATTTTAGTCCAATCCATCTCATAGTTAGGTGGAATTCTAACTTCATAAAAGTTGCCTTTTACTCTGACATTCCGAATTAAGCTGACAGGTGGCATATTCACAGTGTCATAGCTTAAGACTTGGTGATCAAACATGACATCAAGAGGATTGAGAGGATGCGGAAATATAAACTCCTCTTTACCCTCTTTGATTTTTTCTACCTCTTGCACTTTGACGCTTGCCTTACTCATCCACTTGCCTAGACGTACCCATCTGGTTTTATGTAAATGTGGCAAGAGGTTCTTAGAAATTATAAAAAGCTCAAATCTACTCTCAGGCGCAATCTCCTTCGCTCTGCCAAAGCTAGGGATATTAGTTTTAGTCTTCTCCATCTCCACATGATATTTATTATTGGCATATTTCCATGTATGCAGCACAGAAGTATGTTGTAGCGATCGCGCAGGGGTGACATAAATTTCCACTTCGTTGAGTTTGCTCAAATGCTGCTCATACATGGGAACCTGTTCGCGGCAAAAGTAGCGATATTCATGTTCTGCTGATACTTGTGTACCATAGCGATCGCTATCAACTAATCCCAATGCATAGCAAAGCGCATAGTTATGAATGATCGCTTCGGTTTCATACAAGCGTCCGATTTCACGGGTGGCAAAGTAGAGCGAATCGTGTAATTCTAATCGAGCGCGATAGATGTGTGTCATAGTTACTTCGCCTTTGCAGGTTTCTTTTCCTTCTCATCAGCCTTTTTGGGCTTAGCGATATGCACTGCGGCATAGGCTTTTGCTTCATCGTCAGCTTTTTGCAAAATCATCTTGATCCCTTCCTCGCTTGTGGTCATTGCTTTGACCTCCTTCAATAAAGCATCAAAATTTGTACCGATAAAATCGTGATGTACGGTAAATTCATCAGCTAATAACTCAATAATTGCCTCTTTCGCATTTTCCAAAACTAGATCCTCGCTCAATGGGTCAATGGATTGCAGAATGTCAGTGGGAATGCGATCGTAAATCGCCTGTGTCCATTGCAGATTGCTGGTAATTTCACCATCGGCAAACACAACACCAATCAACTCGTTACGCACGCGCCCAGTGCGAGTAGTTTGCGCTCCATAGTGACGAGTTCGCAAAATGTTATTGAAGACATAGAGAAAACCTGCTTCTGTCGGATCTTTTAAGGTAACAATGCTAGGGAAAAACACCTGTGGACGAATGTGATCTTGTTGGTTAATCCGACTGGTGATTTTGCCAACTTCAGATCCGACTTCACCTTTTGATGCCATTGTGCCATTTTCATAGGGAGCATTGAGTGTAAAGGTTTCGTGAGACTCATCAAAGGGAGTAATTGAGAAAGCAGTATCAACGACAACTTTGGATTTTTCTGAGCCAGAATCGCCGATCGCAAAACCATAGATAATGCAATCAGGATTATTCATCGCAAATTTGACATTGTACTCACATTCTTCGGCAGTCATAAAACCATAGTTGCGTAACAACTCACGACCGACTAAACGCTCAGGGGTGGATTGCTTACGCTTAAACATGGCAAGGCGGCTGATTGGTGTTTTATCTTTAATCCCCGCACTTACCCTAGACTTATTCAGTTCACCATCGGTTTGAAAGAGGGGATAAGATTCAGTCACGCGCACAGTTAGAAAATGAACATACTTTCCCATCGGCTTGTAAGGGATTTCAGCATGGAAGAATTTGGATTCGATGGATTTTAGAAGGGTCATGGTTTACTCCGTGATATTGGTATTTGGTATTTGGTGATTTACTTGTCAATCAGAGCTTGTACAAGGATTCTCGTCAGGCTATCGAGATCGTTGGGGACGTAATAGTCTTCTAGTCCTTGTTCAATATGCTTAGATTGGCGATCAAGCCTTGCAAACTCCCAAGCTTTGCCAGTGGTAACGGCTCCAATAAAATGAGTTTGCGTTGAGTCATCTTGCCATTGATCGAGGGCAATCAATTGTGATATCAACTGCGTCATTCCAAAATCAAGATCGGCTTTCTTGGCTTCCACAATTAGCAATTTATGCTGAGATTCTAAAAAATAATCTAGATTTCCTTGTAGAAATTTAGAAACTTTAATCGAATATTCGCTTCTAACTTTCACTTTTGTGTAATGAATGAGGTCATGAATAACAGGAGAAATTAACCATTCACGCCGCGCTATTTCATTAGATAGAATGACGTAGGGTAAAACCTCTTCAATACGACTTCTTGTTAGCTCCATGCGCTCTAATTCACCAGTGAATTTTGGTAAATTCAACCAATTACGCTCAAAGGTGTAGTCAAATTCTTTGGCTAAGTCTTCTGAATCAATCTTTAGATCAAAATACTTGCTAAAAGTATAAGTTTCATCGGGATTTAAAATTTTAGTCTTCATCACTTTCCTCCTGTTCAGGTTCAATCGTTAGCTCACCTTTGGCTTTACGCTCTTGATTTTCTTGATCTTGCGCAAGTCGATAAAGAAACTCACAGGTATCACGAATCAAGTTGATTTGCCGACCCGCTAGACGGGCGCGATCGCCTTTAAAAGTCTCAACAAATACATCCTTGACAAAGTAATTGGCAAACTCCAGAATTTTCTGGCGCTCCTCCTCACGATCTTTGAGTACCCAACGCCCTTCAGCGGTTGACGCATGAACGCGATCAATCAATTTACAAACCTCAGCAGCGACCACATGAACTAATGCTTCACCTTGGAAACTAGGATCGGCTTTGAGAATTGTGGTAGAAGCAACATCAATCGGTTTTAGGACTGCATTCGCTTTAGGATTGTAAGACTTGTTTGCTCGATAGAACTGGCGATAGAGTTCTGTTAGTTTTTGAGGATGATTCAAGGGTGATTGCTCCTGTATTTCTAGTTTAATGGAATTTGGGGAATTTGGTTGGTGTTTCGCGTAAGTATCGAAACAAGGATAGAAGCTATAGGTGTAGAGTTTAATTTTAGCGATGCTAGGAGCATCAACTTTGGCATTGCGAACCCATTTATTGAGATAGGCAAATACATATAGTGGGCTGGTTTCAAAATCTTTAGCTAGTTCTGTTAGTCGCCCCCAATTCGCATCATAACCTCCTTTACTTTGTTTCGCGTTAACATCAAGATGAATGGCATAGGCAGCCGTGAGTTTATTCAGTGGCGCAGGATGCTCTCCACCAGCCGAATCTTGCCAGCCATCGAGAATATAATCTAAACGGAAGTGATCGCCACCAGTGAGAACTCGAAAGGCATGGGGAGCGCTATCAAGAAATACGGTTTCTTCAAATTCCGTACCATCGATAAATGGCGGTACTGGAGACTCAGAGACAACGGTTTTCACATCAAGAATCATCGGGAAAGCTAAGGCTAACCAGCTTGGCATCACCCATGACTCTGTATCAGTAGCATCTCGACTTGGTGGCATTGCCATGAAATAGAAGGTCATGGGTTGATCTTCGGGATATTTCATTTTGAAAGTGTGATCTTTACGATCGCTGGTCACTTCATCAATCAAAAAACTATCCGCACTTTGGTAATTTGCGGAGCTAAAATCAGCCTGTAAATCCTTAGATATAAAATGATTGCGAAGACTGGTATCAAAACGGGTTTGGGCAATATTCATGTAAGCCTTTTGTAAGAACTTATTGGTTTCAGGAGTGAAGTAATAAGTGGGATAGAAATAGAGATAACGATATTTACCATCTTCAAAGGACTTACCGACGGCTTGAGTTTGGTTCATCAAGATTTGCCGCAACATAATCTCAATTCCCGCAATACTAGATATATTTCGCTTCGCATTAGAGCCGCCTAGCATTTGTTTATTGGTATAGACTTGCGGCGTGAACAGTACCGATGATTCCATTTGCTCTGTCACCGTATAAGGTGAATGAGAAATAGAGCAGATTGCTTGCTTGCCTCGTCCCGTCTTTTTCGCTGCATTGTAGAATGCTAATTCTTTTGCAAAAATATCTGCTTGAGCATTATCAATTTGAATTTCTTGACTCGGTAACATCACCACGCGATCGCACCAATCTCGCAAATCTTGCCACGGATCGGGTAAGTGATACTGTTCACGAATTGGCTTAGTTAGCTCAATAAAATAATTAACTAGCTTATAGCCAATTTCTCGCACATCTAACGAGCCTAATCCGTCTTCCGATTCTAAATACTTAGCGGCGATGTAGTACCACTCATAGGCAATGCCACCTGTATTTTTGAGTTCCTGAAGTTCGACAACTTGCGATCGCCAATCCGTTAAACCTAAAAACTCAAGAGATGCAAGAGTGAGATTTAATTCACGGGGCGCTGGCAATTTCTTGTCAAGCTTTCGCAAGTCTTTAACTTTTACTAAATAATCTTCCCAAAGTTGTTTGACGACTAAAGCGCCAAGTTCTGCCAGATGATCGATGCGAGGATCTTCTTTAAAATCAAATTTTAGATCTGCGGATAGAAGTCCTTTATTTTGAAAATTATTGACCAAATTACTAGCTTTGTCAGGTGCTTTGCTAGTTTTAATCTTGTTAATGACCACATCAACAGAGAATCGCAAAAACTCTTCAAAATCAAAAAACAGATTGTAATAGTCAGCAAACTTCATTCCCACATTGCCACGACTAAAGCCAACTTGCCGATCGCGCAATTGATCAGCACAAAGTTTTTTGATTTTCGCCACCACGCGATCGCTTAATCCTTCTATTTTTACTGGTGGCGCATCTCGCAAAGTGAGATAGATTACCCCTGTCGGCAAATACAAAAGTGGTTCATAGTATTGATTTTCTGCGGTATTGAGAGCAACATGAGCATCCATCAAAGCGTTATTCGCCACATTTGTAAGTACACCGCGATTCTCGGAAATGCTGTGATAGGTAAATCTTAGTTCTCCATCCAAACTAAGCTGGTACATTAATTCTTTAAACTTAGTGTTTGCCACATCCTGTGGATGTTTCACAATGGAAGCTAAAGAATCAGCTAAACAGGTGAGATCGGTGAGACAGCGTAAGGTGCGATCGGCTAACCTGAGATTGCTTAATCCAAAATCTGAGAAATTCCAATTAGTATCCCATCGACATTGAGCGTTGTACGCAATACAAAGTAAATCGTCTATATATTCTTTCCATTGCTCAGAGCCATTGCTAATAAACTGATCTAGCCCTAAAGCAACCACAAATATTGAAATAATTTCACGATGTTCATCTAAAGAGAGTTTGCGAATATCTTGCTTAGCTGATTTATATTTCTCTGGCATTTCAGGAAATAGCTCATAATTGAATTTCTCAAAGTCATGCAAAATAAATCCTGCAATTACCAGCCTGCGTTCAAACTCTCTAACTTTTCTTTTAACGGTTGTGTCAAGTTTTTCTAATCTCTGTTCAATTAGATTCGCAGGGAATAATCCATTTAATAAATGCGTACCTAATGATTGATCGGCAGCATTATCACGTCTTACCTTTTCTTTCCCTAATGCTTCATTTTGGCGATCGAGTTCATCAAAAAACTTACCGCCTTTGGCTGTTACTCCAACTACGACAGGCAAAAGCTTAGGCAATACATATTCTGCAAAATCTGCCATCACTGGATCATCAGGATTTTGAGCGGCGATCGCTTCTCGCATTAATCTTAAAGTCAGCAGTTCTTGCTTAGTCGTGATCGTGCGATCGCTTTTCTCATCAAAACTCTCATCATCAAATTCATCCAAATCAATCTCTGGATAATTCTCATCGTCAACTTCTATATTTAATAGATGATTGGATTCTGGAGTCGATTCACTATTAAAAATTGATAATTGAATCTCATTTTCATCAATCTTTTTATGTTTAGTCATAATTTTGACAATAATAAGTGTATGCAAGTTAGGCTTGAGAATCTTGAAGCGAGTTAATGAAAGTTTCAATCTGTCTTACATAACGTGGATATTTCTCTAAAACATCCTCAATTTCGGCAAATACTTCTTCGGGTGAAATATCAAAATATCGATGAGCGAGAACGTTGCGAGTATCAACAGATTCTTTTATCTCTTCTGCTAATAACTGCGTGATAATCTCAAATTTACTCGTTTCTAAAAAAGTTTGATGACTAGTTAAATTTGTAAGATTAACACCTTTTTTCTTGAGTATATATTTGTTAATGTCAATCGCAGTTTGAACGATAAGCTCAATAATTCTCTCAATGGTATATTGTCGATGTCGGTCTGACAAAAACTCTGCAAGGGTAAGTGTCTCAAAATATTTTAGTTCATTGATATAGTCCAGAAGCTGATTTAGCTTGCTTTGCACTAATTCAAGGTTAATATTTTTCATACACCTAATACCTGTAATTTTTTATCAATATTTTGACGTTGTTCGTGATGAATTTTTTTGATGTTTTCTCTGCTAATTAGACTCCTACTAATAAAAGCATCGTATTCACCTGCTTGCTTCTCGTACAAAGGTTTTCCATTGTTTGCAATTTCATGAGCCAATATTGGTGAGCATCGATCTAGATCGACAATATCAACTGCTTCATTGGGAAGTTCAAATATATTCTCAAAGATAGAATATAGGCTAAACCAAGATTTTCCTTTTTTCTTCCAATCTTGATAAATCTGTTGATCGCAGATCAAAGCAAA
>JANXUJ010000076.1 GCA_025356295.1 Cyanobacteriota bacterium | reverse complement strand
TTTGGATGTTTTGACTTTGGACAATGCTTTGTCCTTTGAGAGCCGCTAGTAATTCTGGACTTAGCTCACCTGTAGGTTGTTGTCCATAGGCTATTTGCGCTTTCAAGATACTTGCCTTAGTGCGAAAGTTGTACAGAGAATTTAATTCATCATTATAAAAACCTCTTTCTTTGAGAAATAGTTGTGCTTCCAAGATGTTTTGTGGTCTCGGCGATTGATTAAAAGCAGGCTGAGATAGAGCGATATTGCTGCCCCCTGCTAGCAATGATCGAATTGTCAAAGGACCCGCAAATCCATCTGGCGACAATCCGTAAGCTTGTTGTGCTTTCGCGATCGCGTCAGTTGTCGTTTGTCCTTGTCGCCCGTCAATTTCACCTAGATAAAAACCTCTTCGTTTCAGCAACATCTGCAAATTGCCAATCTCGGTTAGTTGTTCTTGCTGGATATTAATTTCCTGAATATTAATTACTGGCGAATCATTAGCTCGAACAATGATTAGTTCTCTAGGGCGATCGCTAATCATAACTTGAGTACTTTTAGGTGCTGTTACTGAAGAATTTATAACTAAAGAATCTTTCAGCAAAGATAATGTCTTTTCTCCAGGAATACCATCAACAGCAAGATTTTTGCTGCGTTGAAAGTTAATCACAGCCTGCTTGGTATATCTGCCATAGACTCCATCAAGCTCGCCCACATCAAGACCACGATTAGCAAGTAAGGTTTGTACCTCCAAGACATAACTGGTATTGCATAGATATAAGTTTTCACACCAGGGTGCAACGTTCACTGCTGGCTCAAGCAACTGATTAGCCTCAACTGAGCGCTCTAAATCATAGCCAAAACCACTAAGGCTAGCAACGGCGATCGCGGGCAATAAATAAGACTGCCACTTGATCTTCGTCAAATCCCAGCCGAGATCATTTATCTGATATGTAGCAGTGGGAATTTGATTAGGTTCTTGATTAGCCTGCTCATATGCCCAAGCATCATATATATACGCTGCAAGTTCCATAGCTGCCACCAGTGATTACGGTCTATCTTATTTTAAACGATTTTTTCTGGCTTATTACGTCAAAAAATGTATACACACTTAAAAATAAGAGGGAGCGCGGAGCGCTCCCTCTTATTTTTGTGATTTAGGACTTTAATAGATGGAAATTTTAGCGTGCTTCGGGTGAAGGAGTTTCTCGCTTTGGCGAAGGAATCAAGTACGCAACAACTGCTCCACCAACAAAACCTGCAACATTGCGAATAATCGGCACCCATTCGTTAGTCCTTGTCAAAACTGGACCGAGACCAAAAGCGATAAATAACATCCCCCAAAGCGGTGTAAAAATTAGCGCCCACTTCCAAGCAAAGATTTCGCCTTCCTTACGAGGATGTCCCGCAAAGCCAAAAATTACACCACCGACAATGGATGTGATTAAAGTGAGAATCCATTGCTCTTGAGGGATACCCGGGACAACTAAGCATCCGTCTTGTTCTAAACAATTAGCGATCGTATCAATGGCGGACAAAATCGATTGGGCATGTCCTTGTTCGCGAACATAGAACTGATTGCCATAGCGTGTCTGTAACTCGATCCAAAAGCCTCGTGACAATAATGGATACACGGCATCACCAACACTGAAATTGAGCAAATTACCGCCGCGCCCATCCGCAACTAACATCACGCTGGCATTGTCAAGTCCCCAAAACTCTTTGACCGCCCGTCCTGGAGTGCGGTCAACTTGAGTGAGGACACGCAATTTCCAGCCTGTCCTGTCTTCAAATTTTGTCAGTTTCTGATCTAGGGCAATTTCTTCAGAATCGGCTAGAAAATTCCCTAAATCAATTACGTTTGTATATTTTTCGGGTAGTAGCTCTGGTGAGTCAAAGGCATAGCTAGGGGCAATATTGGTACAGGCGATCGCTATTGGTAAAAATACGGCGATCGCCCAAATTATAAATTTCGGGATAAATCTGGAGATAAACTTTTGGAAGATTTTGGGGAAACTTGAAAAAGTTGGTTGGTTCATGAGTGTTTTACAAGTGTTTTTTAAAGGTTTATCTTAATATTTCTTAATATCTTAGCAGGGGTATATAGTTTAGTTAATTACTCTCACTATTCTTATTTAGTATTTTTATTTAATGGCAAACCCAATTCAGTGGTATCCCGGTCATATCGCCAAAGCTGAAAAACAATTGTTAGAACAGCTTAAATTGGTTGATGTGGTTATTGAAGTGCGAGATTCTCGCATTTTGATGTCTAGTAAACATCCCAAAATCGAAAAGTGGGTGGAAGGAAAGTCCCATATTTTAGTATGTAATCGGATTGATGCCATATCTTCGACAGTGCGATCGCACTGGACGCGCTGGTTTACCGAGCAAGGACGTACTGTCTACTTCACCGATGCCCAAGCTGGCAAAGGGATGATTGATTTACTCAAAGCGGCTCAGGTAGCAAGTGAAAAAGTCAATGAACGGCGGGCAGGGCGAGGAATGTTGCCACGTCCTGTAAGAGCGGTAGTAGTCGGCTTTCCGAATGTGGGCAAGTCAGCGCTGATCAATCGTTTGCTCAAGAAAAAAGTAGTTGCTAGTGCTAACAAACCAGGGATAACACGTCAGTTGCGCTGGATTAGGATTTCTGATGAGATTGAGTTGCTCGATACTCCTGGAGTAATCCCACCTTTGCTACATGATCAGGATGCTGCGATGAAATTAGCGATTTGTGATGATATCGGTCAAGCTGCTTACGATAATGTATTGGTAGCCGCTGAAGCAGTAGATTTATTGATCAAATTAAATGCAAAATTGAGCAGTCGCTATGTGATTGATCCATTAACTGTAAGCTCAGGAATCGAGTATATTCACCAAGTCGCGACTTTAAATAAATTTCAAGGTGATTTAGATAAAGTTGCCAGACTAATTTTGTATGATTTCCGTAAAGGAAAACTGGGTGCGATCGCCTTAGAATTTCCGCCGCTATATTAAAAAATTTGAAGTACATGACAACTAGCGAAATTATCAATAAAAAGCTCAACAAAATTTATTTAAAAGGGGTGCGTGCCTATGGATATGTGGGATATCTGCCCGAAGAGAATGTATTAGGACAATGGTTTGAGGTTGACGTAACGCTATGGGTGGATTTTGAAAAATCAACTCATAATGATGAAATTGAAGATACCGTCAATTACATATCTTGCATTAGTAAAGTTGAGACTTTGATTCAAACTCAGAAGTTTAAACTAATTGAGCGTTTAGTTGGCGCGATCGCGGATAGCCTCCTTGAAGACAAAATGATCGAGCAGGTCGAAGTGCGGGTGATCAAGCGTCCGCCAATTCCCAATTTTCAAGGCTCAGTTGCGGTCGAAATAGTGCGATCGCGATCGCAAACTTCTCATGCAAAAGCAACTATCAAAGATGCTATAAAAGCTGAAACGAAGCTGGAATCAGGACTGAAATCAATCCCAAAATCGCAAATCGTAGATTCAGGCGAAGTAAAAATCATCAGTATGCATACTGATGGTGCTTGTTCTAAAAATCCAGGACCGGGTGGTTGGGGCGTAGTCATTCATTTCTCAGATGGCAGTACCAAAGAACTCGGTGGTGGTATTCGCGAGACGACTAATAATCAAATGGAATTACAAGGCGCAATTTCGGCTTTAGAGTTTTTTGCCGCCCAAAAACAATCCACGCCTGTCGATTTTTATACCGATAGTAAATATGTGCTAGATGGGATTACCAAGTGGATTAAGGGCTGGAAAAAGAACGGCTGGAAAACCAAAGATAACAAGCCCGTCAAAAATCAAGAATTTTGGCAACAACTCGATCCTCTCAATTCCTCCAATATCCGATGGCACTGGGTAGAGGGGCATTCTGGCGATCCTGATAATGAGCGTTGTGATGCGATCGCCCGCAGCTACACCGCAAAATACGCATAAAAAACGAGGTAATTGTCACTCTAAGGCAATACACGGGATATGAGATCGCTTAATTCATCGATAAATTAGGCATGAAGATCAGGCGGCGCAAAATCAAAGGGAAGTTCGTTATTAATTGCTTGAATTTGCTTCGCTTCGTAAGTATTTACCTCATTGATATAAGGCACAAGAATTTGCTTGAGCTGATCGCGATAGAAGCGATGTAAACTGTAATTTGGTGTCGCAGGAAACCCGCGCCGCTTTTTGTGTTGTCCACCCGCACCTGGATCAAATCGCTTAATCCCCTGCGCGATCGCCCATTCAATTGGCTTGTAATAACAAGCATTAAAGTGCAAGCAGTCTATTTCTTGAATCGCTCCCCAATAGCGTCCATAAAGTTGATCATCTTTACGAATACAAAATGACATCCCCAAAGGTTGCGGATGATCCGCGATCTCACCTGCCACAAATACAAGGCGATCGCGAAAACAATTGGCGAGATTTTCAAAAAATTTAAGATTCAAATACTTGCTACCACCCCAAAATTTATTGCAATGATCGTTATATAGCTCATACATATAGCCATAAAAGTAAGACGGAATTTCTTCACCCGTATAAACTCGCATCGTAATTCCTGTGCTTTCCACAGATTTACGTTCGCGTTTAATATTGCGGCGCTGATTAGCATTAAAGTTTTTGAGATAGTCATCAAAATCCGTAAATTCTTGATTTTCCCAAACATAACTATGATGCATCCAAGTCGTAAAGCCGCGCGACTCTAGCTCATGCTTCCAACTAGGATCAACATATAGAAAGTTACAGCCCGATATTTGGTAGCGATCGCACAAGCGATCAATCTCAACAAGCATCAAATCATAAATTTTAGAGAGTTCCTGATTCGAGGCATCAGTGCGATCGCTTAACTCAGGATGCACCAAAAAGCGATAACCCACCGCAGGCGTAAACGGAGCCATCCCTAATAACTTCGGATAATACTCAATTCCCAATCGATGGGACAAATCTGCCCATTGGTGGTCAAACACAAACTCTCCCTGACTATGCCCCTTCAAATATAAAGGTGCAGCCGCCACTAAAATATTCCCTTGCCATACTAATAAATGACTCGGTAGCCATCCTTGCTGAGCGATCGCGCAGCCTGAAGTCTCCAGATTTGAGAGCCATTCCCACTCAAAAAAAGGTGTTGCTAAAGGTTTTGCTAAAACATTCCAAACTTCAGACTCGACCTTATTAATCGTATTTACCCAAGTCGTTGTGTAGCCCAAAGAATGTTGCAGCATAGTTAAATCTGGTGAGTACTTTAATAACGTGGTTGCTACACATAGCTTAACAAATGTCAGCGATCGTAAAAAGCAAAGGTGTCACGAAGCATCTCCTTTGCTTTTTATGACCCCTTCTTCGGTAAAATGAACAAAATTTATTATTTTCATAATCTTTATTAAAAGGTAAACGAGCATTGCGTAAAGTCGTTATCGCTGGCAACTGGAAAATGTATAAAACCCAGTCTGAAGCCAAAACATTTTTTTCGGAATTTCCTGCTCATCTCAAAGCCACAGCGAGCGAAGCGGCGATCGCCGATCAGCAAATCCTTATTTGCGTTCCCTATACTAATCTCGCGATCTTGCAAGCAGTTGTGCCAGCGATCGGCAACGCCAATTTCAGTATTGGCGCTCAAAATGTCCATTGGGCAGAAAATGGCGCATTTACAGGTGAAATTTCAGCGCCGATGTTAGTGGAACTCGGTATCAAATATGTAATCATCGGTCACAGCGAACGCCGTCAGTTCTTTGGGGAAACTGATGACACTGTAAACAAACGTCTCAAAGCTGCCCAGACTCATGGACTTACCCCCATTCTTTGTGTCGGTGAAAGCAAACAACAACGCGATCGCAATGAGACTGAATCTTGGATTTTTTCGCAACTCGCCGCCGATTTAATTAGTATTGATCAAAATAATTTGATTATTGCTTACGAACCAATTTGGGCGATCGGTACAGGTGTTACCTGCGATTCTACCGAAGCTAATCGTGTAATTGGCCTAATTCGGAGCAAACTCACCAACCCAAACGTCACAATTCAATACGGTGGTTCAGTCAAATCTGATAATATTGACGAAATCATGAGTCAGCCTGAAATTGATGGTGTGCTAGTTGGCGGTGCAAGTCTCGATCCATCAGGCTTCGCCCGAATCGTTAATTATCGTTAATTTTTATTAATCATCTTATTGATTGTTTAGATATAGCCATAAAAAATTACAAAGTTAGTTTTGATTAAAGTTATTACAATTGACTTTATAAGATAAACTTTGTTATAGTTATGTGCTGTTAATTAGAATACACAGCCGCCGATATACCAAATTATCACTTATGCCCACGATCCAACAGCTCATCCGCACTGAGCGCCAAACCATAATCACCAAAACAAAGTCCCCTGCCCTAAAAAGCTGTCCTCAACGTAGGGGAGTATGTACGCGCGTTTACACCACAACACCCAAAAAGCCCAACTCTGCACTTAGAAAAGTAGCAAGGGTACGCTTGACTTCTGGCTTTGAAGTCACCGCATACATTCCTGGTGTGGGACATAATCTTCAAGAACACTCCGTTGTGATGATTAGAGGCGGTCGTGTAAAAGATTTACCCGGTGTGCGATATCACATCATCCGAGGCACACTCGATACTTCAGGCGTAAAAGATCGTAAACAAGCACGTTCTAAGTATGGAGCTAAGCGACCTAAGCCCGGTCAAGCCGCAGCAGCAAGCACTGGCAAGAAGAAAAAGTAGATATTTCCAAGATCACTTCCAAGATCATTTAGCAAACTTAGCAATTCATTTTATAAGGTGAATTTAGTACTGTAATGTCCCGTAGAACGAAAGCCTCAAAGCGTATCACCCCCCCCGATTCGGTTTACAACAGCCGTTTAATCAGTATGCTCACCCGCCGTGTGATGTCACGCGGCAAGTACTCTGTCGCCTCGCACATTGTTTACAAAGCCCTAGACACTATTGGTGAGCGCACAGGCAACCCACCTCTAGAAGTATTTGATCGCGCAATTCGTAATGCGACACCCCTAGTCGAAGTCAAAGCTCGCCGTGTTGGTGGTGCTACCTACCAAGTACCCATGGAAGTTCGTACCGATCGCGGTGTTGCTTTAGCACTCCGTTGGTTAGTTCAATATTCGCGCGCCCGTGCCGGACGTAGCATGGTTACCAAACTAGCGAATGAACTAATGGATGCTGCCAATGAAACTGGTCAGACTATCCGTAAGCGTGAAGAAACCCACAAAATGGCAGAAGCAAACAAAGCATTTGCTCACTACCGCTATTAATGCGTAGCTTTGCTCGGTATACTATTCTTAATACCTTTTACATAACTTTTCAATTCCTGACAAATACGAGGAAACTATTGTGGAACGATCTATTGCCTTAGATAAGGTACGCAATATAGGTATTGCCGCGCACATTGACGCTGGTAAAACCACAACTACAGAGCGCATCCTCTTTTATTCTGGCGTTGTTCACAAAATAGGTGAAGTCCATGATGGAACCGCAACGACAGATTGGATGGCGCAAGAACGCGAACGTGGTATTACAATCACAGCGGCAGCTATCAGCACCAGTTGGAAAGATCATCGCGTTAACATTATTGACACTCCAGGTCACGTTGACTTCACAATTGAAGTCGAACGCTCTATGCGTGTGCTTGATGGCGTAATTGCAGTTTTCTGCGCTGTGGGCGGCGTGCAACCTCAGTCTGAAACCGTATGGAGACAGGCTGATCGCTACAAAGTACCTCGCCTCGTATTCGTTAACAAAATGGATCGTATGGGTGCGAACTTTTTGCGAGTAAGAGAACAGATTCGTGGTCGTTTTGGCTCCAATGCGGTTCCTATTCAACTTCCTATCGGTAGTGAAGCGGAATTAGTCGGCATCGTTGATCTTGTCAAAATGAAAGCCTACATCTATAAAGATGAAATAGGCAAAGATATCGACGAGATAGATATTCCTGCTGATTTAGTCGAATTAGCTAATGAGTGGCGCGGCAAACTACTTGAGTCAGTAGCCGACTCTGATGACGTGCTAATGGAAAAATATCTTGAAGGCGAAGAACTCACTGAAAATGAAGTTAGAGTAGGGCTGCGCAAAGGAACGTTAAGCGGTGCGATCGTGCCAATGGTTTGCGGTTCTGCCTTCAAAAATAAAGGTGTCCAGCTGTTACTAGATGCTGTTATCGATTATCTTCCTTCTCCTAGCGATGTCAAACCAGTTACGGGTTTACTAGACAATGGGCAAGAAGAGATTCGTGAAGCCAAAGATGACGCACCGTTATCGGCACTTGCTTTCAAAATCATGGCCGATCCCTATGGTCGTCTCACCTTTGTACGCGTCTATTCTGGCATCTTGAAAAAAGGCTCCTACGCGCTAAATTCTAGTAAAAATAAACGAGAGCGCATTTCTCGCCTAATTATTTTGAAAGCTGACGATCGCCAAGAAGTTGACGAACTGAGGGCTGGTGATCTGGGTGCAGTACTGGGACTTAAAGACACATTCACTGGTGATACTCTTTGCGATGAAAGCTCACCGATTGTGCTTGAGACTCTGTTCATTCCTGAACCCGTTATCTCTGTGGCTGTTGAACCAAAAACAAAGCAGGATATGGAAAAATTATCCAAAGCTTTGCAGTCTCTCTCAGAAGAAGATCCCACTTTCCGCGTGATGACGGATCCAGAGACCAATCAAACAATTATCTCTGGTATGGGTGAGCTTCACCTCGAAATTCTCGTTGATCGGATGAAACGTGAGTTTGGCGTTGAGGCTAATGTGGGCGCGCCTCAAGTAGCTTATCGTGAGACTATTCGCAAAACTGTCACTGACATTGAAGGCAAATTTGCTCGTCAGAGCGGTGGTAAGGGACAGTATGGTCACGTTGTGATCAATTTGGAACCTACCGAACCAGGTACAGGATTTGAATTTGTCTCAAAAATTGTCGGCGGTGTTATTCCTAAGGAATTTATCAAGCCTTCCGAACAAGGGATGAAAGAAGCTTGCGAATCGGGAATTCTTGCAGGTTATCCTGTGATTGATCTCAGAGCTACCCTCGTACATGGTTCCTTCCATGATGTTGACTCTTCAGAAATGGCTTTTAAAATTGCTGGTTCTATGGCCATCAAAGAAGCTGTAATGAGAGCTCAGCCAGTGTTGCTTGAGCCGATGATGAAAGTCGAAGTGGAAACCCCTGAAGACTACATGGGTGACGTAATCGGTGACCTTAGTCGTCGTCGCGGCAATATCGCGGGTATGGAAGATACCGCATCTGGGAAAAGCGTTGAGGCAAGGGTTCCTTTGTCTGAGATGTTTGGTTATTCTACTGACCTTCGCTCATCAACTCAAGGCAGGGCAAGCTTCTCGATGGAATTTAGCCATTACGAAGAAGTCCCCAAAAATGTGGCTGAAGCCATCATTGCCAAAAGCAAGGGCAAAAAAGAGTAGTCCTTCAAAATACTCTACAAATACTCTATAAACTAGAGTGATAATTACTAAAGTTAAGGATAATTACTAACAATGGCACGCGCTAAATTCGAGAGAAACAAACCCCACGTCAACATCGGTACTATCGGTCACGTTGACCACGGCAAAACCACTCTAACAGCAGCAATTACGATGTCTCTTGCTGCCGCAGGTCAAGCAACAGCTAAAGCATACGATCAAATTGATGCCGCCCCTGAAGAAAAAGCTCGTGGTATTACCATTAACACGGCTCACGTTGAGTACGAAACTCTTGCTCGCCACTATGCTCACGTTGACTGTCCCGGACACGCCGACTATGTAAAAAATATGATTACTGGTGCGGCGCAAATGGACGGAGCGATTTTACTCGTTTCGGCAGCTGATGGTCCTGAACCTCAAACTCGTGAGCATATCTTGCTTGCGCGTCAGGTTGGCGTTCCTAATCTTGTGGTTTTCTTGAATAAAGAAGATCAAATGGAAGGTGAAGACGAGCTTGTTGAACTTGTAGAAATGGAAGTTCGTGAGTTGCTATCGTCCTATGATTTTGACGGAGACAATATTCCGATCACTCGTGGTTCTGCCCTAGAAGCAACTAGAGCTATGACCTCTGATCCAAAAACTGCTCGTGGCACAAACCCCTGGGTAGATAAAATTTGGACTCTTATGGATACTGTGGATGAGTCTATTCCTACTCCTGAACGTGCTGTTGATAAGCCTTTCTTGATGGCGGTTGAAGATGTATTCTCGATTACAGGTCGTGGAACAGTTGCCACAGGTCGGATTGAGCGCGGTACGGTTAAGGTCGGCGATATCGTTGAACTGGTTGGGATTACTGATACTCGTACCACAACTGTTACTGGTATTGAAATGTTCAAGAAGAGTCTTGAGCAAGGTTTGGCTGGAGACAACGCGGGTCTATTGCTCCGCGGTATCCAAAAGGATGATATTGAGCGCGGTATGGTACTTGCTAAGCCTAAGTCGATTAGTCCCCACACTCAGTTTGAAGGTGAAGTTTACATTTTGACTGAGAAAGAGGGCGGTCGCAAGACTCCTTTCTTCTCTGGCTATCGTCCCCAGTTTTATGTGCGTACAACTGATGTAACTGGAACAATCGTTGCCTTCACTGCTGATGATGGTAGCGAAGCGGAAATGGTTATGCCTGGCGATCGCATTAAGATGACGGTTGAACTAATCAACCCGATCGCAATCGAGCAAGGTATGCGCTTTGCGATTCGTGAAGGCGGTCGTACTGTTGGATCGGGCGTTGTTGCCAAAATCTTGAAGTAATTAATTCTTTTTACTTAAAAAAGCCTCGCTCCGCGAGGCTTTTTTTGTGATCAGTCAAATATCTCCGCAGGGTCAGCATTTTGGACTTTGCGAAGAGATAATGTTCCAGAGATTGCACACATCGCAATAGTTAACAAAAATAATTGCAAAATGCGATCGCTACCTAGCTCCATTATTAGCCCCGTTGCACTTTGGGTCAGATTATAGAGAATCGCACAAGCCAATAAAGCTGGTAAAAAACCACATATGGATAAAAGTAGCGACTCTTGCAAGATTAATTTAAATAAATAAAAATTGCTGTATCCCATTGCTTTGAGGGTGGCATATTCAGCAAGATGATCAGAAACATCTTTGTACAAAACTTGATAAACAATTACCACACCGACAATAAATCCCATGGTCACGCCTAAGCTAAAGATAAAACCGATTAGGGCTTCTGACCAGTAATTTAGCTCAAGGTCAATAAACTCTTGTTTTGTCAGGGTGAATTAGGATTAAATCGCTACGCAAATTAAGGTGTAAAAGTACAGCGCTTTTAAATAGAGCTTCCTGAAAACCTAGTTGCATCCCGATCAAAATTACGGCAAACATAATCCCAG
>JANXUJ010000203.1 GCA_025356295.1 Cyanobacteriota bacterium | reverse complement strand
TCCAGCAGTTGACTGTGACCTAAAGACCCGAAGTATTCCGAAACAAAAAGACCTAGCCAATGGCTAGGTCTTTTTGTGATATCCCTAAAAAAGTGATGATGTTCCGCGCTTCGCGCGGAACATCATCACTTTTTTAGGGATATCACAAAAAGACCCAGCCAACGGCTAGGTCTTTTTGTTTCGGAATACTTCGGGTCTTTAGGTCACAGTCAACTGCTGGAAGGAACTCAAGTTTACTAGCTAAATCAGCAGACTAGCGAACTAGAGATAATTAACTAGAAACCCTAGAGGACGGCTCCAGCACACAGCTCGGAAACCTGAAGACCCATCTGTTTACCGTTACTACTATCTGATTGCATGGGCATCACCTCCTGTTATCTAATTGTTTATTATCAAGTGGTTTCGATGTCAGCCATCGAAAGGTTTATTCAACCTGAAAAATAATATAGCACAAAAAATAAAAGTGCCGCTTTGCGGCACTTTTATTTTTTAGAGGTTGGGATAAGCGCCGCTTATCCCAACCTCTAAAATCCTGACCTCTTTAGCACTACCTATTTTTTGTGCTGTAGATATATCGGTAGTTGCAAGTGTGAGGGATATTCAGCACTATAAAAAATTTGCTGCGTTGCCTCTACAAAGTCAATTACAGTCGCTTCTGACGGTGATTTCTTGGTATTAGAATGTCGCTCGATCGCAGGAAAAGCTGAGCTAGCGATCGCCATACCAAGGCGATGCCCTTGAGCAAAATTTTGACAAGTCGGACGTAATTTGATCGGATAAGCCTTTACCACATCAGACTCAATCCATTCAGGCTCAGTCCATGAGTTACGAAACTTTGCTCGCAAAACTCCCATCGACACCAGCATTTGCTTGCCATCAGGATAAATATCTAACAGCTTAATCACCCAATCAGTGTCGGGCGCATCAGTCGCCGCATAGAGCATAAATTCGGGAATGCCAGCGATCGCCATATCTGCGACCAATTCATCACTCTCATAAACCAGTACATCCCAACGTTGATGAAGATGTTGCTGATCATAAAATCCGTAAGGAGTAGAAGGATTAGGATTGCGTGGATCGTAAACGTAGATATCAGGAAGTTGACTTGATTGAGGAATTTGAGCGCTTAGTTTTTTTTCAGGATGCAAATAAAAATTTTGAGTGATAAATTTTTTTGGGATATCTTTGGGAAAATCTGGCAAATCTAGCCAATGATTTTTACCCATCAAGAATATCTGCACAGGAGCGCGATCGCTTATCCCATTCTCAATCCCTTTTAACCAAAAATCAAACCAATCTATTTGCAATTGATCGATTTTAGATATCGCCGCTTCACCAAAATCAATCTCTCCCACTTTCGGCAACCAAGGCAGATGTTGCCAGGGCGCAACGACTAAATGTTGTGGTTTCTGAGTTACCGCTTTAGCCTGATGATAGGTATTGATTGTCGCCTCAATAAAGATATCCGCCCATCCCGCAATGTGCAGAGCAGGTAAATCAAAGCGATCGAAATAACTCAGTGGGTTTAGCTTTTGCCAATACGCATCATCAGCTTGCTGATTACCAATCCAATCAAAAAAGAATTGGGCTATTAATTCATTTTCATCCCCATTTTTAAACAGTTCGATCTCGCTCAAAGGTGCAGTATTCAGCCACTTTACAGTCTGCTTTTGCGCTTCAAAAAATTTAGTTGCTTGTGGCTCTTGCTGCAAATACCAAGCCCGATTTTGAGCCAGTTGCAACGCCCAATTCAAATCAAAATCAAGACAAACCGCACCACCAAAATAAAACCAGCCGTGATATAAATCGGCTGTTGCCATACTCGGACAGATCGTAACTAAACCCTGCGGTTGTGATACTGCCGCCTGAAATTGAGTCACACCCTGATAGGAAAATCCATACATTCCCACCTTGCCACTACTGCCTTGCAGTTCCCTGGCACACCACTCCACAGTGTCAAATCCATCTTCGTATTCATTCCGAAATGGATAGAATTCACCTTCAGAAGTCCCGCAACCGCGCACATCTTGAATGACGACAATATAGCCCTGATTGGCATACCAACTAGGATGAGCATAAGTGCAAGTTGAGGCGATCGCTCGACCATAAGGCAAGCGCATCAATAATACAGGCAAAGGCGTATCAACACCTTTAGGTCGATAGACATCGGCTGTCAAGTCAATGCGATCGCGCATCAAGATTTTGACCTGACGCTGCACATTAACTTTAGAATGGAACGCAGTTAATTTGGGAGGCACTAGAACTAATCCTCTACTCTATATCCTCAATCCTCTACTTTATATCCTCGATTATTCTGGCTGCCAATCAGGAAATACTTTTCTGATTTCGATCAATAGATCATCTAGTTCTTCTAAAGCTTGGACAATATCGATACTCAAACTACCCAAATTATTTTTGAGAGATAACTGCACTAATAGTTCGCGCTTGCTAGCGATCGCGACAAATTTTTCTTTGAGAACTTCAGAGGTAAGCATATTGTCGATTTTAATAAATTATTTGGGGCTGTTCACTCTCATACTAGCTCAAAAGTTACGGTTTAATGACTTGTCAATGACCTATTAAGTAAGCGATCGCACATAAACTTAGTGCTTCTGTCCACTCCACGATCGCGCCATAGGTATCACCAGTCTGTCCACCGAGTTGACGATTAAACCATGCACCGATTAACCATGCGAAACTAAAGCCGATCGCTGTTAAACCAATCGCTAAATAAATTGAATTACAAATATAAGCGATCGCTAAATTACCAATCGTCAACAAAATCGCCACTAGCCACACTTGCCAGTGATGCAAATCCTCTTGATGAAATTTGCCCTTACCAATCGCTTTGAGATATGGATAAGCCATAATTGCGCGGAGTTGTCCCCATCTTGCCCATGCCCAAACGCTGGTTAATACCCAAAATCGCTGATCCTTGATGGCGGCGAGAGCAATAACTTTTAGTAATAAAATCGTGATTCCTGCGATCGCGCCAAATGCGCCAGTATTACTATCCGCCATCACTTCAAGGCGACGACTAGGATCGGTCACGGCTAACCCATCAGCCGTATCCATCGCGCCATCGAGATGTAAACCGCCTGTGATTAATAATCCTAATAAAATTGTGAGTAGCGATCGCAGAGATATAGATTCGGGCGCAGGTTTTAGCAGTCCTAAACTAAAGTCAAGAGAGGCGATCGCACTGCCAATCAAAATACCAATCAGTGGCGCATAGATAGCAATGCCACGAAAATCTAGTATTCCCTGTGGACGTAGAGGCAGACAAGTATAAAAAATAAGCGCTGCTTGAAATTTTCGCCAATGGTGCATTTGAGAAAACCCATAGATTAGAAAGAACACGAAGCGCCCTCTCTAATCTATGGGTTTTAGGTGGCTTAGGTACTAAAAATCATGAGATTGGTTAGGATAAGGAAAATATTTTTAGATAAAAAGTTTACACAGAGAGTTTGCATAGAAAGCATGATAAAACAGCGCCGTATTTGGTCTTGGTTAATGATTGGTTTGATGGCGATCGCTGTTCAGTTTTTCTGGATTGGGGGCGCAAGTGCTGCGGTGACCGACTATTTGCAAGAACAAAAGTTTTTGACAAATGTTTGGCAAATTGTCAACCGAGCTTATGTCGATGCTGATTTTAATCATCAAAACTGGTACAAAGTCCGCCGCAAGTTTGTCAATCGCAAATTTAATAGTCGCGAAGAGACTTATACCGCAATCAGAGAGATGCTGGCAACTTTGGATGATCCATTCACGAGGTTTCTAGAGCCAGACAAGTTTAAAAGTATGCAAACCAGCACGTCAGGTGAGCTAACAGGCGTGGGGTTGCAAATCGCGGTGGATGAGCCTGACAACAATGTGATCGTGATTGCTCCGATCGAGGGTTCTCCTGCGGACAATGCAGGTGTGCGATCGCGCGATCGCATTGTCGGTATCGATAACATTCCCACTAAGGGCTTGAGCCTTGATGAATGTGCAACGAGAATGCGTGGCAAGATTGGCTCAGAGGTCAAGCTAGGTCTAGAGCGTCTGCTTGCTGATGGCAAAAGTATTGAGAAACTAGATGTAGTAATTAAACGCGATCGCATTGCGGTTACGCCAATCATTGCCAAGCTCAATCAAGAAGCAAATCACAAAGTCGGCTATATCCGTTTAAATCAGTTCAATGGGAACGCAACTACAGATATGGAAAAGACACTCAAAAAGTTTGAAGCTGAAGGTGCAGATCGTTATGTTCTCGATCTGCGTGGTAACCCAGGTGGGCTATTTGATGCAGGTTTACAGATTGCGCGGATGTGGATTGCTGAAGGAACTGTTGTCTATACAGTTGATCGGCATGGTGTGCAGGAGAGTTTTGAAGCGAAAGGAGATGCGCTTACCACGGCTCCATTAGCTGTGCTTACTGATGGTGGCAGCGCTAGCGCTAGTGAAATCCTCGCAGGGGCTTTGCAAGAGAACGATCGCGCTCAACTGGTCGGCACAAAAACCTATGGTAAAGGCTTAATCCAATCTTTGTATGAATTGGAAGATGGCGCAGGTTTAGCCGTGACGATCGCTAAGTACGAGACTCCATTGCATCACAATATCCATAAGCGCGGTATTATTCCTAATGTGGAAGTTTCTCTGAAGGAGCCAATTACGCGTAAGCAACTTGGCACACATGAAGATGCACAATATGTGGCAGCTTTATCAGTTTTGGATGGAACTAAATCGTAGGGTGGGCATTGCCCTCATCCCCCAGCCCCTTCTCTCAAGGGGAGAGAAGGGGAGTAAGACTAGCTTCTAGTTTGCTTTCTTATTCCCCTCTCCCAAAAAGGGAGAGGGCTAGGGGTGAGGGCAAATTTATTAACTCAGCATCCTACAATTCAGGGTCTTGAAATAGCGGTGTACTCAAATAACGTTCGCCAAAGCTAGGCTGAATCATCACGATCATTTTGCCAGCATTTTCAGGACGCTTGGCAATCTGCACCGCTGCATAGAGCGCCGCTCCACTAGAAATCCCTGATAGAAGTCCTTCCTCACGCGCTAATCTACGACCGAATGCGATCGCCTGATCATCACTTACAGGAATAATCTCATCAATCAACTCAGTTTTCAAAACTTCAGGTACAAATCCCGCACCGATGCCTTGAATCTTATGGGGACCAGGGCGACTACCTGCTAAGACTTGACTATTGGCTGGCTCGACTGCGATCGCCTGAAACGATGGCTTCCGCGCCTTAATCACTTCCGCAATACCTGTAATCGTGCCGCCAGTCCCGACTCCAGAAATCAGAAAGTCAACCTGTCCGTCCGTATCTTCCCAAATCTCTTCGGCAGTAGTCTGGCGATGGATCGCAGGATTAGATGGATTGCTGAATTGTTGCAACATATAGGCATCGGGGGTACTTTCCGTAATCTCTTTAGCCCGTCTGATTGCACCACCCATACCTTCAGTTCCAGCCGTCAGTTCCAGCGTGGCTCCATAGGCGCGTAACATCGCTCGCCGTTCCATACTCATCGTTTCTGGCATGGTCAGGATCAGTTTATAACCCTTTGCCGCCGCCACCATCGCGAGCGCAATCCCTGTATTGCCAGATGTTGGCTCTACCAAAATTGTCTTATTTGGGGATATCAAGCCCTGTTCTTCGGCGACTTCGATCATGTTCACCCCGATGCGATCCTTGACGGATGCAGCAGGATTCATACCCTCTAGTTTGACGATAATTCGCGCCACGCAGCCCTCAGCTTTAGGAATACGCTGCAATTCGACTAGAGGAGTGTGACCAACTAATTCTGTTATGTTATGGGCAATTTTCATAGATAAGCGCTTAAATAAATAATTGCGTGTAAATGAGCTTGTAGTCAACTTTAGAGTATTTTTGAGGGCTTTGAAATTTCTTGATAC
Source organism: Cyanobacteriota bacterium (assembly GCA_025356295.1). Lineage (GTDB taxonomy): Bacteria > Cyanobacteriota > Cyanobacteriia > Pseudanabaenales > Pseudanabaenaceae > Pseudanabaena. The sequence goes on along the minus strand of JANXUJ010000203.1, from coordinate 495 downwards.
AAAGTAGCGATCGCATCTTTTATCTCCCAAAGTCTGCACAGACTAACCTTTTTCGGCTTTAATATGGTTAATGCGATCGCAAAAAATTTCACAACATCATCACAAGTTTATTAAATTAATTATTATGTCTCCTACTTTAAAAGATTTTTTAGAAGAATGTCACACTCTTGGCTTAGTCCGCCTGATCGTCACCAGTGATGCGGGTGTGCTGGAAGCTAGGGTCAATATCGAGAAGCTATTTTACGCCGAACTCCCCAAGGGCAAATATGCAAATATGCATTCCGAGCATATCGAGTTTCATCTGAACATGGACAAAATCACCGATATCCGCTTTGAAACAGGCGAAGCCAAACGCGGCAATTTCACCACCTACGCAATCCGCTTCCTCGATGCCGCTGATAAGGCGCAAATGAGTGCTTTCTTGCAATGGGGTAAACCAGGTGAATACGCCGAAGGTCAAGTCGAAGCATGGTCTGCTCTCAAAGACAAGTACGG
>JANXUJ010000226.1 GCA_025356295.1 Cyanobacteriota bacterium | reverse complement strand
CAAAAATAAAGGGCGCAAAGCGCCCTTTATTTTTGAGTTTTTGAGTTGTTTTTTAAACTTTAGCGATCGCTGATACATAGCAAATAAATATAATTATGTACACTCTAACTACACTTTAAATTAATGAAAGTTGATGAAATTTGTAAATAAAACACTGTCAGTTTAATTGCACAGGCAATCTTATACATGCTCATACATAAGGATGAACAATGTATTATTTCACACTTAGTCTAAAGCGTTTATGTTACGATTAATGAAGTAAATGCTTTAAAAGTACATACTCTGACTCAAAAGAGCGTTTGGTGAACATGTCAAGTATTAACAGCACAGGATTTGGCGAGGAAGATCCGTATATCGGAAGCTCTCAATCTAAAGCAAACTTCGATCTATTAAAACCTTTACGCAACAAGATTGATAATTTTGAAATCCAGAAATCACAGACTGCTCATTTGATTGCCAAGCTAATTCCTGCTCAATGTCCATTCGAGCGCACGATCAAAATATTTGGTCATCCGATCATCTATATCCCACCTCTCTGCAAACTAAATCCACTTTTTAATGAATTCGTTGGGCTAAGATTTCGCGCCCTTTGTTTTTTGGCTGACGAGTGCGGTGAAGATATTAGCTCCTACTGCTAATAACTCAGATCGTGTGTCTCCCGCAAAGCGAAGGACACGCGATCTGGGCTTGTTTTTTAATCAGGCTGAGCTACTTAGTATGTGAGTTCGTACTATGATCTGATCATTCAGCATTTGAATTAAAAAATAACTATGGGCAAGCCTACAGGGTTTATTGAGTACCTTCGCGAAGCACCGTCTGAAATATCACCAAGCGATCGTATCAAAAATTGGGACGAATTCCATCTACATATGCCCGATGAGAATCTGCGAACACAGGGCGCTCGCTGCATGGATTGTGGTACGCCTTTTTGTCATACAGGCAATCTGATCAGTGGCATGGCAAGCGGTTGTCCAGTCAATAACCTGATTCCAGAATGGAACGATTTGGTTTATCGGGGACTGTGGCGAGAAGCTCTTGATCGCTTACACAAAACTAATAATTTTCCCGAATTCACAGGGAGAGTCTGTCCTGCTCCTTGTGAAGGTTCTTGTGTGTTGGGGATTACTAACCCGCCTGTGACAATCAAGAATATCGAGTATTCGATCATCGACAAAGGTTGGGAAGAAGGCTGGATCGTCCCTGAACCTCCTGCGAGGCGGACAGGTAAGAAAGTTGCGGTGATTGGTTCTGGTCCTGCGGGACTGAGTGCTGCGGCTCAACTTAACAAAGCGGGGCATTGGGTGACAGTATATGAACGTAGCGATCGCCCGGGTGGATTGCTGATGTATGGCATTCCGAACATGAAGTTAGACAAGGAAAAAGTGGTATTGCGCCGCTTGCATATCCTTGAGCAAGAAGGCGTGAAGTTTGTTTGTAATACTGAGATTGGGAAAGACTTGCCTGCTGAAAATCTGCTCCAAGAATTTGATGCAGTCGTTCTTTGTACTGGTGCAACTAAGCCCCGCGACTTGAGCATCGAAGGTCGCGAGCTTCAAGGTATTAATTTTGCAATGGAATTTCTAACAGCTAATACTAGAGCCGTTCTAGATGGACAAGCTGGCGATGATTTTATTTCGGCTCTTGGTAAAGATGTCGTGATTATTGGGGGCGGTGACACTGGCACTGACTGCGTTGGCACATCAATCCGTCATGGCTGCAATAGTGTCGTCCAGTTAGAAATCATGCCGAAGCCACCATCAACTAGGGCGAAGGATAATCCTTGGCCCGAATGGCCGAAAGTCTACAAAATGGACTATGGACAAGAGGAAGCTAGTGCAAAGTTTGGTGACGATCCTAGAGCCTACATCACCACGGCAACTAAGATCGAGGGAGACGAAAATGGGCAGGTCAAAGCAGTTCATACTGTGCAAGTGCAGTGGGAGCGCAATGACAAGGGTCAGTTCATTCCCAAGCAAGTAGCTGGCACTGAGAAGGTAATTCCTGCTCAGATTGTACTGTTAGCAATGGGTTTTCTGGGTCCTGAGCAGCCTTTGCTGGATAGCTTGGGAGTTGATCGTGATCCGCGTAGTAACGTCAAAGCAAATCATGGTCAATTTATGACTAGTTTACCTAGCGTTTTTGCCGCAGGAGACTGTCGCCGTGGTCAAAGCCTGATCGTCTGGGCGATCAATGAGGGACGTGGTGTCGCGCGTGAATGCGATCGCTATCTCATGGGTAATACAGATTTGCCTTAAATAAATCTCAATCATTAAGGAAAAAAATTATGGAAAGCAATGTTGTGGTTTCTCCTGAGACTGTCTATAAAAATCTTGATCAACTTGACCAAGTAGATATGACCACTAGCGCTGAATATCGGGAAATGGCGCAAGATGTTTTAGCTGATCCTCAAGTTAATTTTGATGTGCGTGAAGCGATCGCTGATCGCCTTAACCAAGCTAATCAGCAACTTGCCACCATGACCGTTAGCAAAACTGATAGTTATTAATAATAGCTACAACTATAAGCTTGATCGCCCGCTGCGCGGGCGATCAA
>JANXUJ010000188.1 GCA_025356295.1 Cyanobacteriota bacterium | reverse complement strand
CTGATTCTTAAGCTCATTTAGCTTTTGTAGTCCAAACTGAGCGCGCTTAATTTGTTTTTCGCATAACTCTTCGATATCAGTACGCACAATTTCTGTACCCTGTTGTGTTTCTGTTGCCCGATCAAAAAATACGATGCTGTCAACCTGTTTCATGCCAATTAAGCGAAACAGCATGTCAATTACGTTATATTCGCCACATTCGAGCTGTTCGTCATTTAATCTCAGCCGATCAATATTGGCAGGAGTGCGATCGCAGTAAGCGTAAATCGTAGTTTTCTCGACTTCAGGATTATCGTGATTGCTAAGCGGTGTAAGCAACCAACCACCATCAACATCTTGAATTACAAAATAAATTGTATGTCGAAGATTTTGGGCGATCGCCTTTAGTACTGAAGCAATCAAGCTCACCGCACTAGCTGTCTCTTGATCAGGCGTACCTTGCACTAATAGAGCTGCTTGGCGATCAAGGATTTGGTCTTTAGTTTTAGGTGACATTGTTTGCAGAGCGTTTGAGTACAGGTTGAATAGTTATCGATTGCAAAGCCTCCAGAGTCTCGAATAGAGCTTCACATATAGTTGTCTCGGTCTCGCGATTTAACAAAAGATGGCAATAATCAGCGATCGCCCTCTCTTGAGCCGCAGGTAAGCGATTGTCATTGACATATTGCCTAACTTGCTTAATCGCAATTAATCTTGCTAGATCATCAGTTACCGTCAATTGAGCAATTAGCTGATCAAAACTATCTTGTTGACGTTGCAGCCATTTTTTAAAAACTTGCCGAATCAAAATCACCAAAATCCCTAAAGTCGCACCTAGCTGCAAAATATTTGCTGATGCTAACCAATGATTTTCTTGATCTGACCATATCGAAAGCACGATGTATGTCAAAACAACTGTCACCGTACCGCTAGCAACTGATATCGGTAAAAGTCGATAAGGACTCTGTAAAAATTTGTGAACGCGCCACAAGAGGACATTCCAATTCCAGTCTTGGATGAGATAAATCGCGATCATCGCCAAAATACCCGCACCTGTGGCGATGATTAATTGCCAATTCCAGATCAGCAGCATTATCAAAAAAACGCCGAGCAAAGCCCATACTGGCAAGCCTTGCTCGCGCGCCAGTCCATGCCAAAGCGATCGCATTAATATCTGAGATGGCGGTGACTCTATTGTTTTTTGTTCGCGATCGCGTAAGTCTTTGAACACTGTTTATCCATATGGACTCTAGTAGCTACTATAGCAAGAAGAAGAGAATGCAAAGTGTTGCCTTCTTCTTTATTTTGGTTTGTTTAGCTTAAGTTATCTTGTTGGTCTCTTATAAATATTTTGTAAACTCAGCAGCCCAACTCCACCTGTGACTAGAAACACTCCAAACAACTGGATCACGTCTAGTTTGTTTCCTAAAATCGTAAATGCTAAAAACGTAGTAAATACGGGACCACTGGCACTGACAATCGAAGCTTGAGCCGCACCCATTAATTTTGTCCCAAAACTGGTTAGCAAATAGCCGCACAGAGTGGTCATCGCAATCAAAAAACACATGAATACCAATGATCCATTCAGAGAAATCGATGACAAGGTGAAAGGCAACGTGCCGATGCAAATCAGCAAAATAATTGCAAAGTTAATTGACGTAAATGACACAGGATTTAGCTGTTTAAAACAAGCCTGTGAGGTGATGATATAACCTGCGAAGGAAATACCTGAAAGCATAGCCGCAATGACACCCCATGTGTCAGGTTTAGTAACCCCAAAGATGTTATATGTCAGCATAATCCCCACATAAATCACCGCAATCACAAACCAACGCTCAGTACTAGGGCGATCGCCAAACAAGAACCAAGCCATCAGCACCGTGACAGTCGGGAAGATGAAAAACAGGGTAACGGCTAGCCCTGGTTTTAAAATGCCTAACGCCACATAAATAAACGCAAAAGAGCCAAATTGCAATAAAGCACTAAAAGCAACACGACTGAATAGTAATCTACGACTGGGTAAAAGCAATTGCTGAAAGTCTCGCCATACATTCACCCGAAACACAAACTTAGCCACAAGCCACATAACTGGTGTAGCAAACAGCATTCGTAGCAATAACAGCATGAAAGAGTTGGAGATGCTCGGTTGAATCAAACCACCAAAATTAAAAGTTCCAAAAATACTGGACTTAAAAAAGATTACCCGCACCAAAATATTTTGCAAGGACAAAACAACTGAAGCGCCCAAAACCAACATAAATCCGATCCACCAATCATTAATACGTTTGCTGGGTGTCGCTAAGTTTGGTGCGGGATCGGTAAAAGGTCGGGTCGGCTCACCCATATATGAACTTAGGTCATTTTGGTCATAAGCCATAGACTGACTAATATTCGCATTGCTAATATTCGCATTGCTAATATTTGGATTGCTAATATTTGGATTGCTAAATGTTGGTATCTTTATTTGGCTATAACTGCTACTCATGTTTCCATTAGCACCAATCGCCCCCGTAAAACTAGATGTCCCTGTGAAATTTAATGTTGATGGATTGCCACCAACATTGTTTGCACCATAGCGATCGCTGGGCGATCGTTGCAAATGCTCATCAATTTTTTCGACAAGAGCTGACAGCATCAACTCGCCCTGTTGTCGCTGGGTATACATACGTTGCATTTGATCATTGAGATCGCGCTGATAAGTATCAACATCGCGCTGTAAAGACTGAAATGTTGCTCTAATCGCCCCATCGAGATTAAGCATCAATTGCTCAAAATTCTCGGAATGATCGGTTAAAACTTGTGAGTTAGTGACGATTACATCATTTTTGAGATGGAAAGTAATCGCTTGAGCTAGCTGCTCGATCCATTGCTGTCTCTGTATCTCTTGCTGATTCAGCCCTTGCTGTGCGACTGTTAGCACCTCTAGCTCTTTACGGTGAGACTGGAGGCGATGAATATCGTCAGTTAGAGCGTTTTTTTGGGCTTGCAAAATTAAAATTTCGCGGCTGAGCTTGCCTAAAATATTTGCACGCAAATCGGATAAGTCCTTGGTGACTCCCGCGAGCGTCTGCTCATAAGCAGCATCACTACGAATATTATTACTCTCCATTGAAAAAATCACCTCGTAACCATGCCATCTGAAATAATGCTGTTGAATACTAAGATTGGCACTGCTCTGATTGCTTGCGTCTAGTTTGCGAACTTTATAACACTAATTTGAGCATCTGACATATTTTGTTTTGGTTATCGCCACAAGCGAGGCAACATATTTTTTTCGAGATCGCTGGAACTCCTCTTGTGAGGGCTACTAAAAGAACGACAATTATTAGCTCCGCTGATCCATGAGCCGCCACGCAATACATGCATGTTCTGGAAGGTCAGCGGGAAGAGCGCAATGAGATTGCTAGAAAAATGTTAGGCGTTTTTGATGAGTAGACGATCGCACAAATGACGGGGCGAACTTTAGAGGAGTTGCGATCGCTTCAGGATTAACGCGATCGCCTAAACTTCCGCCTTGGCAAGATGCATTTTATCGAGCCATTCAATCAAACTATCAAGCTGTTTATCATGAGAGAGCGTTCCTAACCCTCTCACGGTGACATTACCTTGATTAAATACAAAGCGCGATTGTAGATGACTGGGCAAATACTGATGTAGCAACTTCCATGCTGGCTCTTCCATTTTTGACTCCAAGACAACGTGTTGCTTGCCATCTGGCTTAATGCGAGAAAAGCCAATCCGTTTAGCAATTAGCTTTAATTCCATTACTTTGAGGAGTTGCATCGCAGGTGCAGGTACATTGCCATAGCAGTCAGTCCAGTCTTCGATAATTTCTGTAAGCTCACGTCTAGAGCTTACAGAAGCGACGGATCGATAGGCGCTCATTTTGCGATCACCATCGGGAATATATTCCGCAGGGATGAAGGCGGTAATCGGCAGATCGATCTGCGTATCATCTACTTCAGGAATCTCGGAGCCGCGTATTTCAGCGATCGCTTCTTGCAGCATTTCCATGTATAAATCAAAGCCAATCGTATTGATCTGCCCAGATTGCTCCGCACCCAAGAGACTGCCCACACCGCGTATTTCCATATCGCGCATCGCTAATTGATAGCCAGAGCCAAGATGGGTAAATTCTTGAATTGCTTTGAGGCGCTTGCGAGCGACATCGGTTAGCTCACCTTTTTCTTGATAGAACAACCAAGCATGGGCTTGAATACCTGCCCGCCCAACGCGACCGCGCAATTGATAGAGCTGGGCGAGTCCAAATCTCTGAGCATCCTCAATGATGATTGTATTCACCCGCGGAATATCCAGCCCTGACTCAATAATGGTCGTGCAGATCATCATGTCCGCCTCGCCACTGTTGAAGCTGAGCATGGTTGCTTCGAGTTCTGACTCTGGCATCTGTCCATGCGCGATCGCCATTCGCACCGATGGCATCATTTCATGAACTCGCGCCGAGACTTCTTCAATGTTATCGATGCGCGAGACCACATAAAAAACCTGACCGCCGCGATCTAATTCCTGACGGATAGCGGAATGCACTAACTCAGGATTGTAGCGAGATAGATGCGTCATGATCGATCGCCGCGATGGTGGCGGGGTCGTAATCAGACTCATTTCGCGGACTCCAGACATCGCCATATATAGAGTGCGCGGAATTGGCGTTGCGGATAGAGTCAGCACATCGACTTCCGTTTTCATGGTTTTGATTTTCTCTTTTTGAGCAACTCCAAAGCGTTGTTCTTCATCAATTACCAGTAGACCCAAATCTTTAAACTCCACGTCTTTAGATAGAAGTTGATGCGTACCGACAACAATATCTAGTTCACCAGTTTTTAGCTTTCTAAAGATTTCTTTCTTCTCGGATGTAGTTCTAAAACGGTTAAGCAGCGCAATATTTACAGGATAAGCCGCGTAACGCTCTTGCAAGCTGTGATAGTGCTGCTGTGCAAGAATCGTAGTCGGTACTAATAGAGCTGATTGCTTGCCTGTAGTTACAGCTTTAAAAATCGCGCGAATAGCAACTTCCGTCTTCCCAAATCCGACATCGCCGCAGACGAGGCGATCCATCGGACGCGAACTTTCCATATCTTGCTTAACATCTTGAGTCGCCTTAAGCTGGTCAGGTGTCGCTTGATAAGGGAAAGAGTCTTCCATTTCCATTTGCCAAGGATTATCAGGCGGAAAAGCATAGCCTAACTGTTGAGCGCGTTTAGCATAGAGTTCTAATAAGTCAAAAGCAATTTTCTTGATTGCTTTTTTAGCTTTGCTAGTAGCACTAACCCATGCTTTTCCCGTCATTTTATGTAGTTCAGGTTTAGCTTCATTCATGCCACGATAGCGGGATAAAACCGACATCTGATCGACAACTACGCGCAATAATCCATCAGCATATTTAAGGACAAGATATTCGCGAGTTTCATTATTTAAAGTTAGTTTCTCTAATTTGATAAACTGACCCATGCCATGATTTTTATGGACGACATAATCACCTGCGGATAGTTTGTTTAAGTCAACTTGTTTGGAAGTGGCGCGTCTACGTTTACGAACATAGTTGGGAGTGCCGAGGGCGTGTTGTCCAAAAAACTCGCGATCGCTAATTACCGCAATCCGATAAGTGGGCAACACAAAACCCTGAATTTCGGCGATGCCTGAATATTTCAGAGCAACTGCTATGCGTAAGTTATGAGTTTTATCGATCGCAGGATAATCACGGACATTGGGGATAAATTGCGCTTGGCAGTCATGCTCTTGCAGCAGCGCCACTGTGCGCGAAGGTTGAGCAGATATAAGAATAACTTTATATTTTTGTTCTCGATAGTCACGGATAGTTTGAGCGATCTTCGCAAATTGATGTGGAATCGCAGGTATGGAACGACTCGACATATTTACGCCGCGATTTTCTTCGGCTAGTTCTAATAAATCAAGGCGATCAAACCTTTCTATTTGGGTTAAACATTCTGCAAAATAGCGATGAAGTTTGCTCTCTTTTCTTGTTTCCCTCTCTTTCTGGACGTGACAGAAAAAACTCTCGGCTGATTCATACCAGCGATCACAATGAGCTTGAACTTGATCGATTTCATCAATTACAACTAAGCAGCTTGCTGGATCAGGCAGATAGTCTAAGATCGAAGCTGTGGAAAGCAGATGAACGGCGAAACCTTGACTGCTAAATTCATCTTCTTGTTTATTATTTAACGACTGATCTGATATATCTAGACCACCTAAAATATGACCATAACTAATTGGTGTCAGCAGAGCTGAAGGAATACTATCTAACGGTCTCTGAGTGGCAGGGTCAAATTCGCGAATACGTTCAATCTCATCGCCAAACCAGTCAATCCGCACAGGAACTTCGCTAGAAACTGGGAAAATATCAATAATATCGCCGCGTCTGCTCCATTGCCCTTCTGTCTCGACTGTGGATGCATTTTCGTAACCCATCAGCGCTAGATGTTCGGCAATATCACGCAGTTTCATCTCTGTGCCAATTTCTAGAGACAAGCAATAATTTTTAAATTCTTCAGGACTTGGCAAATGCGGCTGAAGAGCGCGATCAGTTGCCACGATCGCCACTTTTTTCTGGTCGCCTTCGCGATCGCTCCAGTTCACTAAATCCGCCAGAACTTGCATCTGTCCCCAAACAATTTCAGACGTGGGCTGATACGGCTCATAGGGCAGCACATCCGAAGTTGGATAAAAATGCACACTCTGCCAACCCATTGTCTCAAGCTGTACTGACCATCGCCCTGCTTCCTCAATCGTGGCAGCGATTACCAACATCAGTCGCTCTTGCTTTTGGCTTAGAGTGGAGCTAACTAGCCCTTTACTCACCCGTGATAAACCCGAAAGTGTTAGTTGATGCGATCGTGCAAGCTTACTCTCTAGTTCATCAGTGAGAGGCGATCGGGCTAATGAGCGAATTACAGAAGAAAATGGCATAGTCTATAAAATGAAATGATCAACTAAGGTTTTGATGGACGCTTTGATCTGGGGGACTTCTTCGTCACTTGTGATTCCTTTATAAAAGTCTTTTGGAGTTTTTGTACCTGCTTTAGAGTTAGTCCAGTAAATTGGGCTATTGAATCCATAGTAATATTAGAACGAATCATGTTTAGGGCAATCTGATTAGTAGCTTCAGCTAAGCCTTTAGCTAAACCTTCAGCCTTGCCTTCAGCCTTGCCTTTAGCTAAACCTTCAGCCTTGCCTTCAGCCTTGCCTTCAGCCTTGCCTTCTCTCAATATCTCTTGATAAATCACAGATTCTTTCATAATCTCGCTCCTTAGTAATCTTTGGATGATCTCTTTGTTTAGGGCTATACCAGATATTATAGCGGTCGATGAAGCTACGTTGCTTTGTACCTGTCTGTTTTCAATATTTTCAATTTGCCTCGCAACTTGTCTTAATGTTTCTTCGGGATCATCGGTTTTTGATAAAGTCGCAAAAGGTAATAGTCCTTGATATTGCAGCAGTAGCTCTGTTGACTGCTCCCACAAACGAACAACGTTGAAATTATGGGTTAATTTTCTTAACTCAAATTTTGTTTCGTAGACTAAGGGAGATTGGCTAGGAGTGAGATAAATAACAACTTGATGTACTTCTCTTTCTGGGAATTTACGATGTATGCGTAATCGATAATCTGCCATCCGAAAGGGGATGTTTTTATTTGGTTCGGTTTGAAATTCTAGGTGTAAAATCATTTTCGATGATTCTAAAAATATTACTGAGTCGGCACGAATTGGCTCAACTGATAGTTCTGATGGTTCAAGTTTGGTGAGAGTTATGGCTTCTCCGAGTAGCCAACTGGCAAAATCGGTAGAGAAAGTTTCAGCAAGAAATTTACAGATATTGTCGATCATTGCGAAATTTTATCATCGCTATGTTCAAACACTCACGGTAAAATAGCAAAATCACAGTAAATAATTTCTAATAAAAATCATCTATGTCACAACCCACGATTGAATCGATTTTACAAGAAAAGCGCTTGTTTGCGCCGCCTACTGATTTCTCCCAATCTGCTTATATTAAGAGTCTTGAAGAATATCAACAAATTTACGATCGCGCTAAAGCTGATCCTGCTGCCTTTTGGGCAGGGCTTGCGGAGACAGAACTAGATTGGTTTGAGAAATGGCATACGGTTCTTGATTGGCAACCGCCCTCTGCGAAATGGTTTGATGGCGGCAAAATTAATATTTCTTATAACTGTCTCGATCGTCACTTGACCACTTGGCGCAAAAATAAGGCGGCGCTAATTTGGGAAGGCGAAAATGGCGACTCTCGCACTCTCACCTATACCCAATTACATCGCGAAGTTTGTCAGTTTGCCAATGCATTGAAACAATTGGGAGTAGAGAAAGGCGATCGCGTTGGCATTTATATGCCAATGATTCCTGAGGCGGCGATCGCCATGCTTGCTTGTGCCAGAATCGGCGCGGTACATGGTGTGGTGTTTGGTGGATTTAGTGCAGAGGCTTTACGCGATCGCCTAGTGGACTCTGAAGCAAAGCTGGTAATTACGGCAGATGGTGGTTGGCGTAAAGATGCGATCGTGCCGTTAAAAGAACAAGTAGATATTGCCCTAGCAAATGGAGCTGTGCCTTCAGTAACAAATGTTCTAGTTGTAAAGCGTACAGGACAGAACGTTCACATGAATGCAGGGCGTGATCATTGGTGGCATGATTTGCAGCAAGGCGTTTCGGCTAAGTGCGATGCCGAACCAATGGATAGCGAAGACATGCTATTCATTCTCTATACTTCTGGTAGCACTGGTAAACCGAAGGGAGTCGTGCATACTACTGCCGGTTACAATCTTTACAGCCACATCACTACCAAATGGATTTTTGATCTTAAAGATACTGATGTTTATTGGTGTACGGCTGATGTTGGCTGGATTACAGGACATAGCTATATTGTCTATGGACCTCTATCAAATGGTGCAACGACACTGATGTATGAAGGAGCGCCACGTCCTTCTAATCTTGGCTGCTTCTGGGATGTAATTGAGAAGTATCAGGTGAGTGTTTTTTATACTGCACCCACCGCGATTCGAGCTTTTGTAAAAATGGGTGAACATCTTCCCAATGCGTGTGATTTATCTTCACTGCGCTTATTAGGAACTGTGGGCGAGCCGATTAATCCTGAAGCGTGGATGTGGTATCACCGCGTGATTGGTGGGGGGCGTTGTCCGATTGTGGATACATGGTGGCAGACAGAAACAGGTGGCATCATGATTACCGCACTCCCTGGTGCTGTTTCCACTAAACCAGGGAGTGCGACTCTTCCCTTCCCAGGGATTATTCCTGATATTGTCGATCTTGATGGCAATCCTGCTGAAGCTAATGAAGGGGGATATCTAATCGTGCGTCATCCTTGGCCAGGGATGATGCGAACAGTTTATGGCGATCCCGATCGCTTCCGTAAAAGCTATTGGGAACATATTGCACCCAAAGATGGCAACTATGTCTACTTTGCGGGTGATGGCGCTCGCAAGGATGAAGATGGTTACTATTGGATAATGGGTCGGGTTGATGATGTGATTAATGTCGCTGGTCATCGTTTGGGAACCATGGAAATCGAATCAGCTTTGGTTTCACATCCTGCGGTTGCCGAAGCTGCGGTAGTCGGTAAGCCTGACGATCTTAAGGGTGAGGATATTTTTGCTTTTGTAATTCTTGAAGGCGATCGCCAACCTAGTGAAGAACTTGCCAAAGAACTCAAAAAGCACGTTGTCAGTGAAATTGGCGCGATCGCTCGACCTAGTGAAATTCGCTTTGCTGAAGCCTTACCAAAAACGCGATCGGGCAAAATCATGCGGCGATTATTGCGATCGCTCGCTTCAGGTCAAGAAATCACTAGCGATACTTCTACCCTAGAAGATCGTTCGATTCTCGATAAGTTACGCGAAGGAGTATAAATCAGATGGTGATACAAAAAACTTTCCACTTTAGAGAAGGAGCTTAACTAACTGCAACTTGAAATGGAGCAACTCGCCAGAGTTGCTCTAGTTTAGCGGCTGGCATAGTTAAATAGAGAATATCACCTGCACTTAGAGATGCTTCTAGCAAGCTCCATCCGTGAATGGTTTGACACGCAGTCTCAATGTAAAGAGGAACAAAATCCGCAGTCATTGAAGCTTCGCATACAGGCTTTCCGCAAAATGGATGATTGGGAGTAATCATTGTAGCGATCGCAACCCATAGACTATCAGCGACAATGCCATTGCCGAGTATACGTCCACCTAGTGCCGAAGAAGCAAAGGCAGGGGCGGCGATTTCAGGTGGACTGAGTACGGCTTCAAAATCAAATACTTCTTCCGCCATGCTCGCGTAATAGGGATCATCGTAACGCACGACAACTCGACAACGGGGCGCAATTCCTTTAGCATTAAGAGCGATTTCCAGATTGGCGGTGTCGTTACTGGTGACGGCGAGAAGACTTTCGGCTTTGTCGAGATTGGCTGCTTTGAGTGTGGTTGGTAGACTGGCATCTCCATGAATAACAGGGATATTATGCGATCGCACTGTATCTAAAAAGCGATTATTTAGGTCACGCTCGATAACGAGAACTTCGTAACCATAGCTGACTAATTGCAGTGCTGTCTGGACACCGACACTTCCTAAACCACAAATCACAATATGGTTACGTTGTGGTACTCGTGCCGCATCCCAGAAGTTTCGCAGTCTTGAACCCAAAATAAAGTCGTTTAAAATCGCGTAGAAAATCCCAATTACCGCCGTGCCAATCAGCATCATCACAATCGTAAAGACTTTAATGCTATCAGAAGCATGTTCGACAACTTGTTCATGTCCACCTGCTCCTGTAATCATCCCCACCGAGAAATAGAGCGCATCTACTAACGAAATCTTCATCTGAAAACTGGTATACACCAACGTTGCCGAAAAAATTGTCAGCAATAGAGCGATCGCTGTAAATAATACGGCTCTGCCATGCTCATGCAACTGTCGAAAGCCCATAAATAGCTTTGATATTTTTTGCAATATTGGACGTGATGCCGTTCGCACGCTTGGCTGCGTACCTAGTAATAAGCGATCGCCAAATTGTAAAGTTCGACCATTTAGCACTGCACTCACCAGATCAACCTTGCTTTCATCGTAGGGAAGGTAATAGATCAACATCCTTGAGCGATCTTCCCAAAATTCTGATAACGGCTTACCCAGCCAGGGATGCTGAGCATTGATATATTCTTCGTGAATCGGCCAAGTCTGATTAAATAGACGTAACTGCCCGATCGCTTGGCTTCCCATCGCACTAAAAGCAAATACAGGCGCAGCCAAAGCGGCTACGCTCATGGTCAAATGATTGGGCAAAGTCAAATCTAAGCGCACACCCAAACTGGAGTTAAATAAACGATTAATAATTCTAACTTGGGGATTGAGAACCCGTGCTTGCATCAAAATTGTGAGATTGCGGGCTTCATCGGCTCCCGCCAAAATTAGTGTCTGTGCATCCCTAATTCCTGCGGCTAAGAGAGTATCTGCCGCCGCCAAATCGCCAATTACAATTTCCGCATCAGGATGATGGATAGGTCGATCATGAATACCAATCACAAAACAACCTTGCTGCTTCAGCAAGCTTAAAATTTTGTAACCCGTTCGATCTAAACCACAAACGATGATGCGGGGTTTCATGGCTTTTATGCGATCGCTACCCAGAGACTATGCTAACTATTGTGAGCTATCGGTGACATTGTGACTGTAGCTGATAACACGAATCAGAATTTGAGATGGGAAGCAAAGCGCCCCGTCTGCTTTCTTGGTTTTTTACTAGCAATTAATATTAAAATCACATCTAGAAAATCACATCTGGATAAGCGAAGTTAAAACTAATGACATTAAAAGTTGGAATTTTAGGATTTGGTGGATTAGGTCAAGCCGCCGCGAAGTTGCTGAGCGCTAAGCAAGAAATGCAGCTTGTTGTCGCTGCTGATAAAGAAGGCTTTGCTTACGATCGCAATGGGCTAAATGCGACAGACGCGATCGCTGCTTATCAGAGTAAAGGCTCATTGGGGTATCTCGCAGCATCAGGGATTTTAACCCACGATAGCATCGCTGAAGCGATCGCCACGGCTGAAGATATTGATGGTTATTTCCTCGCTCTGCCTAACTTGCCGAATACATTTATGGCAAGCGTGGCAAAGCAATTTATCGCTTCAGGCTGGAAGGGTGTGCTAGTCGATGCGATCAAACGCACCAGCGCCGTTGAGCAAATGATCGCCCTTGCTCCTGAACTCGAAGCCGCAGGAATTACCTATATGTCTGGCTGTGGCGCAACTCCTGGATTATTGACGGCAGCAGCGGCGATCGCCGCTCAGAGTTTTGCGGAAGTCCATCAAGTCGAAATCACCTTCGGAGTCGGCATTGCTAACTGGAATGCTTATCGTGCCACGATCCGTGAAGATATCGCGCATATGTCAGGCTTCACGGTGGATATGGCGCTAGCGATGACTGATAACGAAGTGGAAGCTCTACTCGAAAAGACGAATGGGCTGATCACATTGGAAAATATGGAACATGCGGATGACATCATGTTAGAGCGCATTGGTATCTGCTCTCGCGATCGCGTCACAGTGGGCGGCGTAGTCGATACTCGTAATCCTCAAAAGCCGCTTAGTACAAATATGAAGCTAACAGGACGCACTTTTGAGGGCAAAATCTCTACACATACTTTCACCCTCGGTGATGAGACAAGCATGGCAGCTAATGTATGCGGTCCTGCCTTTGGCTATCTCAAAGCTGGCAAAAAGTTTCATCAACGCGGTATTTATGGTCTGATGACCGCCGCTGAAGTGATGCCATTATTTGTCCGCTAACATAAAAGGCGGCGCTAAGCGCCGCCTTTTATGTTAGCGGCTTTATAATAGTTTTGGATTATTGGAAAAATGCAGTGTCAACTGAAATAGAAAATCAAAAAACTAACCAAGATTTTGCAGAAAAAGATTTTGCGGAATATGAACCTCACATATTGCAAAGAGCAGAAATAGCCTTGCGATGTGCATCCTTTACCGTGAAGTTGTTTGCGGATATGGCAACACAAGGCGTAAACTTGCGAGCGATCGCGGGTGATGAAGGCTTCAAAAATCAGTATTTGACTAGACCGATTAATCTCATCATCACTGAAAACTCTCTGTTATGGCTGATCCAAGTTGGCATATTGCGCCGCGAGGTTGATGGTCAGGGCATTACAGATAGTTTTCGCCTCACGCCGATGGGACATTTGCTATTAAATAAATGGCGATCGCAATCAAAATTTTCGGCAGCAAGTTTGAGCGATCGCTTCCAAAATTTTTGGGCGCAAATTCAAATATCACGCTTTCTTTAAATAAAAAACGGTGCGAAGCACTGCCTTTTATTTGTGGGGAACAAAAAGTTAATTAGGACGTCAGCCATTGAGGACTGTTAGTATCCAAAATTTGGCATAAATAACGATGAATATTCTCCATAATGCTATCCATCGAGCTTCCTTGTCGCTGATTGCAGCGAGCCTAGCTACTGCACCTTTTCTCTCGACTTTAGAAGCGATCGCTAGTCCCTCTGTCCCCCAAATTATTGCTCAAGTTCCCCAAGACTGGCAGACAGGAGTCAAGCTTTTAAGACTACTCGACAACTCTGGCAACCTCTCAAGTATTGGCATATTATTTGATGTTGCCAACAAGCCAGCCACAACCTATGCCAACGCTGTTTACTCGCTCTATGTGAGACGCTCTGGTGAATGGCGCGAAGTTTACAGCAACTCTGGCGCAAGGTTGCTTTCCAAAAATGCGGGTAGATATCTTGCTCCTGTGGAAGTGATTTCGCTCAGCAGCTTGAGTGAAAAAATTTCACTAGATGATATTTATAACGGCGATATCAAGGCGATTACTAGCGTTCGCTATGACTTACCAAATGGAGTCAAAGATGCTAGCTTTGCAGTGGAAGAGATTAGATATTTTTCGGCAATTTCTTCGATTAGTGCATCTGAGGCGATCGCAGGACGAATTACTTCAACTGCGGTGAATACTACTGCGGTGAATACAACAATCATTAATACCAGTAGTTCTGCGACCAATGTGTCCAACAACTCAGAGCTTAGCGATCGCGATTTAGGCATCTCGAACGGTTCTCAAACTGTTTATCAAAACAATACTTCTCAATCTAGTTCTCAAACTGCGGTTATCCAAACCACAAGCGTCCAGAATACAGGCGTGCAAACCGTGAATGTCCAAACGATCAAACCGATGCGACCAATCATCGTCTCCAAAAAAGATTATGACGATGAAGATGATGACTATGACGGCGATGACAGAGATCGCAAAGACCGTAAAGATCGCAAAGATCGTAAGCAAGAAGAACGTGGCGGCGTTGAGCTATCTAAGAACAATCCTCATCGCGGACACTTTAGTTTAGCTGTTTTACAGTCGCAACCACTCTTGTCTCAAGTCATTGCGCGCATATCGATCAAATCTAAACGCGATAAAGGATTCCTCAAAGAACGTTTTGTTGGTGATTATCGCTTTGCAATTAACCAACGCGCGACTTTTATTCGTGGACTTAATCCTGGCGATCGCTTAGTTGTCCGTTTATTTGATTTACAAAACCGTCCTCTCGGCTACAGCGAAGTGCAGTTGCTCAAAGACTTCTCAACTATTAGCCTGATTTTGCCCAGTGATCCATCGGCATATGGCACATTGAGAACTGTTCATGGTATTGACTCTCAACGCATTGGACAAATCGATCGCAATGTCAAAGTCTATGACTACTTCACTCAAATCCAGACCACAACTGTGATCACCGAGACAGTTGCTCGCTTTGTCTCAACATCGCAAGGTATCCCAGTCGGTCTATTTAATGTCGCAGGATTGCCTCAGGCTCCTAGTCAATGTACTTATACCAATGCCTTTACAAAGGGTGAGCAGTCGTTAAGTGATCGCGTGATCAATGTATTTACACGAGATATGCCTCCTGCGATGCAAGTTTTGCCTGGACAGCTGACAGCTTTGATTCCGATTAGCGGTACACAGACTACGGTTGATGTTGTCCGCAAAATTCTAGATTTTAAAGATTTGCGTCCAAACGGTCTTCCTAATTTCT
>JANXUJ010000174.1 GCA_025356295.1 Cyanobacteriota bacterium | reverse complement strand
TTGCAAACGACAGGGCGGGGAACTAGCACGCATTCCGAGGTGTCGTGACCTAAATAACGTAGTCAGTTAAGACTTAGGCTGGTCAGCACGGCTTCAAGCTTTAGGCTCGAAGCCCCGTCACTTCAGTGCGGGGTTGCTGACCCTAATTGTTAAGCTACCTCAGTAATGCTGAGAATTTTACCGCCAGTCTTCTGAATGTTTTTGATTTTCTGAGACAGTTGGCTGTAAGCAACTTCAAAAGTTACTGCACTCTGAGTCACGCGATCGCCAAAGTTAGCTTTGTTAATCGCGATACGGAAGCGCTTGCCACGGCTGCTAGTTGCACCAGAACCAGTCGCAGGAGCAACGATTCTAGTAGACAAGTTGCTAGCGATGTCTCTAATCAGTTTAGCGGATTTGCCAGTGTCGTTGGTCGCAAAGCCACGCATTAGTGTGAATGTCCGATTAAAGTTGACATTCTTGCTGCCAACTTGAGAGCGATTGCCGCGCGCGGAAGGGACGACATTTTCACCAAAGCTGCTGACATACTCATCGCTATCGATGTATGAGTTGATTTCAGCTTCGTAGCCGTGAGTGTTGTAGGTCAAGACATGTTCTGCGATTTCCGCTTGATCTTGAGGAGCGCGACCAAGCAGATGCTTGAAGTTAAGCTCAACAAAACGGTAGGGAGAAGAGTTCTCAAAAAATAGAGATTGGTACAAATCTGACTGTGCGATCGCGCGCACAAATCCAGTCACGGAAAGATCACCATTGCGGAGTTGTGACTCAGCCGATGTCAAGCGTTGGCTCTCCATCACATGAGCGTTGCCCAATACTTGACGGTAAGCAGCACGAATTACAGATTGGAGATCATCTTCGGAGGCGTTAGGACGCAATTCGATGACTTCTGATTCTACCCAAAGTGACATAAATTTAAGTTTCCTAAAATAGATATTTATAAAAATTATATAAAAACCATTAGTAGCGGCGTTTCGCGCCGCTACTAATGCGATCTGATCGCTAAGCAATTTCAGTAATGCTAACGATTTTGCCAGAAGTACGATTAATGCGTTGAATTTGAGGAGTCATCTTGCTTGCGGAGACGATGTACTCAGTGCTGCTGACACGGCGGCGCGTGTCAAACTTGGAACCAGACACCAAAATCTTGAAGCGCTTTTCAGTACCCGAACCGATTACGGTCGAAGTAGATGGCTTGATTACATTGGTGCTGTTAGTAGCAACTTCGTAAACTAGCTGAGCGGACTGAACTGAGCTATCAACTTGAGCCGCACCGCGATCGAGGGCAAACATACGGTTGTAGCCGACTTGTTTGGCATTGTTGGCAGTGCTGCGACCGCGATTGTAAGGTACAACATTTTCACCAAATGCGGACTGGTACTCATCGCTGTCGATGTAAGAGTCAATCTCTGCGTCATAGCCTTCAGCTACACAACGAACAATATGTTCTGATGTTTCACGCTGATCTTGAGGAGCGCGACCCAACAGGTGAATAAAGTTGAGTTCTACAAATCGGTAAGGCGCACAAGATGTGAAGTAGCGATCACGATAAAAGTCAGACTTAGCGACAGCGCGCACAAATTCACGCACGGTGATTGAGCGATCGCCAAGCTTCGACTCAGCAGAAGTCAAGCGTTCGCTGTCCATGACATGAGGATTGCCCAAAACTTGCTTATAAACTGCGCGGATCACCGTTTGGATTTCTTCCGAGCTGCTATTTGCCCACAATTCAATAGCTGTCATAGTTGCCATAAATTTTGATTATTGAATAAATTTTTTAAAACCAATATCTTTTGATGATGTCTGTGCGAAGCACAGGACATCATCAAAAGATATTAGACAGCGGTGATGCTGGCGATTACGCCACCTTGCTGGTGAATGCGTTGGTATTCTTGGGAAAGTTGGTCAAGAGGCACCAAATAAACTTTGTTGCTGCGGCGGAATTTGGAAATGCTGTTGACAGTCTTGGCACGGTAGCCAGTGACTTCGATGCGGTAAACCTTGCTGGTGGGAGTACCGAAGGAACCACGGCGGGTCAAAGGTGCATCCGCAGGATTGCGGAAAGTCGCGCCATCGCCGAATGGAGAAATGACGGCAGTAGCGGTGGGGTTGATGACTAAGGAATTAAGCTTGGGGCTAATGCCTGCGAGATCACCCTTGAGGCTGCTGCTAGATGCGCCGCGTACCAATTCAAAAGTATGTGTAAATTGCACCATGCTCTGGCAAGCTTCGGTCTTATATCCACGAATATAAGGAACGAAGTTTTCGCCGAAGGTGTTTTGATACTCATCGCTGTCGATGTAAGAATCAATATCAGCTTCAAAACCTTTAGTATCAAGGTTAGTGCTGTGTCCACGCATTTCTTCGAGGTCTAGTGGGGGACGACCAAGTAAGTGACGGAAGTTGAGCTCGATCGCACGATAACGAGCGCAACTTGTAAAAAAGCGAGTCATGTAAAGGTCAGACTTGGCGATCGCTCTGACAAATTCACGAACGCTTAATTCACCACGCTTAAATTGAGATTCGGGTACGGTGAGTCTTTCGCTTTCCATGACATAGGCGTTGCCTAGTACTTGACGATAGATCGCCCGAATAAGGGTTTCGGCTTCATCGGGTGATTGACCCGCGATACATTCAATCGGGGGAGTTTCATCAAACAGGCTGACACCCAAGCGCGAAGCTGGTCCAAATGGCATTACACAATATCTCCTGATTTTAACGAAAGGATGTAATAAAAGTGTTTCAAATATGAATATTTAGCTTAAAAGTTTGGTTGATAGTTAGTCGTCCTGAACCCTAAAGACAAAAGGATTAGCGTAATAATTTATACGCTTTGTTATAAACGATTTTCTTACAAGTGCGTAACCTTAATTATCAAGATTTATGAATCATGGTTAAGTTTGCACAAAATTGGCACGATCGCCTTGTTATCCATTATTCGGTTGCTCCTGCGCGGATTAATATCTCGACTGCTTGCTTGGCTCGAATAGACTTCCGTGCTTCGCTTAGGGCTGAGCCATGCCAATTATTTTTAGGATCATAATCAGCTTTGTATTGCAATAGGACTTCCATGATTTCTAGAT
Organism: Cyanobacteriota bacterium; assembly: GCA_025356295.1. GTDB lineage: Bacteria > Cyanobacteriota > Cyanobacteriia > Pseudanabaenales > Pseudanabaenaceae > Pseudanabaena. The sequence goes on along the minus strand of JANXUJ010000174.1, from coordinate 33,669 downwards.
TTGCTAATGCTGATGCCATCATCAGTGGTGTCCATCCACCACGATTTGCCGTATTTACTTCTGCGCCTAACTCACACAGAGCTTTGACGCTATACAAGTGTCCGCGATCGCTAGCTAAATAGAGAGCCGTATCACCAAGTTTATTAACGGCATTGAGTTCTGCGCCCATTTTGACTAAGCGTTGCACGATATCGGTTTGCCCTTGTCGCGCCATTGCCATGAGGACGGTCTCTTGATAGTTATTGCGATCGCCTAAACATTTGGAATCGAGGTCGGGTGAGTCTAATAAAGCTAAAACAATATCGCGGCGATCGCTCTCAGCCGCAAACATCAGGGCTGTGTAACCAGCTGCGTTTTTAGCATTCAGATCAGCACCATAATCGAGCAACATTTTGAAAATATCAAAATAGCCTTCACTCGCCGCCCACATCAGCGCTGTGTTGCTACCACCGACAGGAGTTACCCCGCCAGTGGTGCTAGCATCTGCACCTTGAGCCAGTAAACCTGTAACTGCGATCGCATCACCGCGTACTACTGCTCTGATTAGGTTTTGATTTAGCTCTTGAGCAGGAGAACGGCTAGCATCGGTCATGAGCGCAAGTCCTTAAAGGCGACTTTAAAAATCTCTGCAACTGGCTTGGAAGCGATCGTTGTTTCCCAAGAGATGCCTTGCAAAAATGTCTCAACCACGAGTGTCTCCACGACATCTACTCCCCAATCGCCAGTCTGTAAAGCATCGGGCGAGCTACTGGTGGGCGGTGTGGTTTTTAGTCCGCCTAGGACTAAAATTTCTGAACTAGATACATCTTGACTACTGCGTTTGTCAGCTAAAGCTTGCGCGCAAAATTCACCAATTTGCTTAGGTGAGAATTGGTCGCCATCAAACAAAATCTCAACGATCCAATGGGGATGCTCGATCAGCCGAGTTTTGCAAGAAGGGCGATCGCCTAAGCCCCGACTAAATACTTGGGCAAATTCTTCATGACTAAGAACTGGCGCAATGTTAGGTGTGACATCAAAGTTGTGGGAGAGCAGCATTCTGCTCTGGTGAACTGAGTTACTCAAAATTTTTTTAGATTTATTTTAAATTTAAGTTAAAGATCGCGCGGTTAAGACAGGCGGCGCTTCACGCCGCCTGTCGTCATAGATCATTAGCGGCGGACTTTGGGAACTTGACGAGTAGATAGATCGCTCTCATCTAAGATTTGTTTCACTTGCGGCTGTGACAAAACCAATTTCACATCGGCGACTAAACGATCGCCCCAGAGATTTTCGACTAGATATGTGACTTTACCGTAGCGGGGATCGATCTTCATCGCTTGCACAGCTAGCTGAATACCCTTATCGCGATCGCCTTTGCGATAAAAAGCAGTGGCAAGGGCAAGAGTTGGCTCGGCCGCGAGGAATTCGACTTTCTCAGCTTGCTTGAGTGAGCTTTGCCACTTAGCGATCGCCTGATCGACATTGCCGCGCTCATACTCAACTAAACCAATATTATTAGTAGCCGCCCAAAACTTGGTATCAAGGAGCAGTACATCATTAAAAACAGTGACGGCTTCTTCGTAACGCTTAGTTAAAAAGTAAGCATTGCCTAAATCAAACATAGCTGTGACAGCCTTAGGCTCTAGCTTTAGTCCTTTTTTGAGATTGTCGATCGCTTCGGGATAGGTTTTGTTGCGAAGATACGCCGCACCGAGACTGAATAAGATCGCTGGCTCATCTTTTTTGAGTTGATTGGCAAGAGTTAAAGAAGCGATCGCCTCAGCATATTTCTCTTTGCGGAGGTAAATACTACCCAAAATACCTTGAGTTTGAAAAGCCTTTGGTGCGAGTTGGACGGCTAGGCGTGCGCGCGGTAAAGCTAAGTCGTACTGCTCAAACTGAGCGAGTTGGGCTGCTTCTCTTGCTAAGTTGAGCGCTTGCTCTTCTAAATTACCAAAATTAATCCGCAGCGTGTGCGGTATGAGAGCTTGAGCGCTTAGTGGAGATGCTCCAACGCTAACCGAGGCAAGAATAGCAAGCAACCAAATTCGATGACGCATTCGATGACGCACAGGTATAACTCTTAGCAATTATGAATATATTTCAAATGATAGCGCTTCTTTTAATTTTTAATGTTTCATAAGGAGAAGATTTTTTGAGTGGCGATGCTTGCTAGAATATGCGTACAATTTTGTTTGATTTATTAATCGTATTTAAGAAAACTGTTATGGACTTTGTAACCTCTGCCTTATCGAGCATCAACTTTCAGCTAATTTTTCAACTGACTTGCTTAGCTTTGATTGTCATTTCTGGCCCTGTGATCATCTTTTTGTTGTCGGCTGGTGGCGGCGACATGTAAGATTCCATATCTTCATCAAAAGAATAAAGGCGGCGCAAAACGCCGCCTTTATTCTTTTTTCAGCTAGCGATGCTAGTTACTAATTCCATGAAAAAGCGATCGCTTTGTAAGCCTTTAAATGTTTGTTGACATATTTGTTTTAGTCGATTCGTCATTTCAGGATTAGAGCTAATGGCGGATTGAGTTGTCGGTTGCTGTTCTAGATATTCGATAAAGCTGATGCCACCAATTTGGGTAAGGTAAGCGGCGGTGATGGCTTGCATCGAGCCACCGATCGCATAAGTGATGGCGTTGAGTTTAAAGCAAGAGGCGATCGCTGAGGTGGCAATTTCTATACAGCCTAGTTGCACTAACTGCCCCGCAATTATTAGTGAAAATTGTTTGGCTTGTTTGAGTTTTAAGGGATGATCGGGAGTATAAATTTTGGTAAGGTCAATTAACATTTGGGTATTGATCGCGGCTCCAGCCAATAGGTCGAGGGCGGGGATCGGATTAGCAAAAACTGTAGTGGCGGCGATTAATTGATAGCGATTGATCAGTTTGGTTGCGTCTTGACGGCGTTCTTGTTTGATGGTGATGTTGATTTTTTGTAACAAGTCTTCGATTTGGAGATGCGTGTTACTAATTAGCAAATCTTCCCACTCATGAGAAAGAATCATCTCGATGCGTTCTTTTAGCGACACAACATCAGGTGGAATATCCTCCCACCATTCTTGGAGCGCATTAGCCGCTTCAGGATTAGCATATTGACTTACTCTGATCGGGCTAGGTTGAGCCGCGATCGCCACAATATCTATTTCTGCTAAAAATTGTCGAGTTCGGTGTTTGAGCTTAGTCAATACTCCTTCGCGATCGCTTGGCAGATATAAATCTATTTTGTTAAAAGCAAGAATTACGCGCTTACCCAGTCCTGCAAGGCGATTAAGTTCGCGATATTCGGTCGCTGTCAAGTCCGCTGATGTTACAAAAATCAGTAAGTCAGCATCGCGTGCTAACTGCAAAGCTTCTAGCTCTCGTTGCTGCCCTATAGCGCCCATTTCTTGCATCCCAGGCGTGTCAAGCAGCGAAATCTGACGCTTGACTTTTGATTCTGGATGAATGGTGATCGGCATAACGCTAACTGGGGTAACGCCGATTCCTTGATATGTATATTCTTGCCGTGCGATCGTTGTCCCAATCGTTGCGGCTGTCTTGCCCACTTTGCGATCCAGTAGAGCGTTAATTACTGAAGTTTTTCCTGCGGAACCTGTGCCGAAAACAACGATTTTAAACTGATTCTTTTGTAGATTATTAGCAATCTGCTGAGATTGCTCGTTAAAAGTCTCGCGCTTAATAGGATCGGCAATTTTGGCGATCGCTTGTTGAGTTTGCTGTAACTCTTTAAACAAAAAACTACGATCCTTGATCGTGGGTTGCTCAACAACTGAAGCGAAACTCTTTCTCAGATTCACAAACAAAAATGTCCCGCCACTCATCATCGTGATTATGCTGACTAATCGCCATTCCTGTTCGAGTGAAAATAAAAGCCCAGATAAAGTAATAGCGATCGCCACGATCCCGACAATCCCTAAACTTAGAAACCAATTTTTGCGAGCCAAGATTGCGCCAGAGTTTAGCATTTACAACGTACTCTTAAATTTCACTATAAAGATTTTAGATGATAAAACCGATTTTATGGTTTTTATTACTGTTGTCATTAACACTCCCCGTCACAGAGCGTGCTGAGAGTGTCAATCCTGTATAATTACCTTGCGCCTCATTTATATTCAAATCCATGACTCTTCGTATTTACAACACACTCACACGTCGCAAAGAAGACTTTATTCCCCTCGAAACGGGAAAGGTAAAAATGTATGTATGTGGTGTGACTGTCTACGATTATTGTCATTTGGGTCATGCTAGGGCTTATGTAGTTTGGGATATGGTGCGCCGCTATCTAGCGACAAAATATCAAGTTGAATTTGTTCAAAATATTACGGACATTGACGACAAGATTCTCAAACGAGCGCTAGAACGTGAGACAACTATGCAAGCGATCGCCGATCGCTATATTGCTGCTTATGACGAGGATATGGCAAGGCTAAATATTGCTAAAGCTGATGACTATCCGCGCGCGACCGAATCTATTCCTGAAATTATTACGTTGATTCAGCAATTGATAGATGGCGGCTATGCCTATGCTGCGGGTGGCGATGTATATTATGCAGTACAGAAATTTCCTAGCTATGGCAAGCTCTCTGGTCGTAAGTTAGCAGATATGCAAGCGGGAGCAAGCGGTCGAGTTGATGAGCATGATCAAGATAAACGCTATCCCTTTGACTTTGCTTTATGGAAGTCAGTAAAAACCAATGAACCTTTTTGGTCATCGCCTTGGGGAGATGGTCGCCCAGGCTGGCATATCGAATGCTCGGCGATGGTGCGATCGCGTTTAGGTAAAACGATTGATATCCATGCAGGAGGAGCAGATTTGCAATTTCCCCACCATGAGAATGAAATTGCACAATCAGAAGCTGCCTATAGTCAGCCTTTAGCCAAATATTGGATGCACAATGGTTTTGTGAATATTGACGGCGAGAAGATGTCAAAGTCGCTTGATAATTTCAAAACTATTCGCGATCTGATTACCTATTTTGAGCCGATGGCAATCCGTCTCTTCATTTTGCAAGCCCAGTATCGTCAACCAATTGACTTCACAGAAGAAGCGATTAATGCAGCGACTAAAGGCTGGGAGACAGTGCGCGACAGTATGCTGTTTGCGGCAGATTTTGGTGCAAAACTAGGCTGGGAAAATACTAAAATCCCAGATAGAAGCGAAGTTGGGCAAATGATCGCACCTTTGATCATTTCTTTTGAAGAAGCAATGGATGATGACTTTAATACTTCTGTTGCTTTATCTCATGTATTTGAAATTGCTAAAAAATTACGCTCTGAGCGAAATTCTTTATTACATTCAGGCAAGACAGAAACTAGCTCTGAAGTTTTATTTGCAGAATGGCAAGCACTTAGCTACATGACAAATTCACTTGGCTTTGTGGCAAATATTAGCGATCGCGAGGTAATTGAGGAGAACATTAGCGAAGAGCAAATTGAAGATTTGATTGAACAACGGATTGAAGCAAAAAAAGCAAAAAATTATCGCGAAGGCGATCGCCTTCGCGATAATTTAAAAAGTTTGGGGATTACCCTAATTGATCAAAAAGATGGAACAACTCGCTGGATTAGGACACAGTAAGTGGCTGTACTTATTAAGCAGCGCATCAAATATCTATTAGCTATATAATCACTTTGTTAAGCATTGTTTACAAGATGATAAGGCAATGCACCTTATGACGAAATTTTATGGCTAAGTATATCTTTGTGACTGGCGGAGTTGTCTCTAGTATTGGCAAGGGCATCGTTGCCGCAAGTTTGGGGCGATTACTTAAATCTAGGGATTATTCGATCGCAATTTTAAAGCTCGATCCTTACATCAATGTTGATCCAGGAACGATGAGTCCGTTTCAGCATGGGGAGGTTTTTGTCACCGAAGATGGTGCAGAAACTGACCTTGACTTGGGGCATTACGAACGTTTTACTGATACCTCGATGTCGAAGCTGAGTAATGTCACCACGGGCGCAATTTATCAGGGCGTAATCAATAAGGAACGGCGCGGTGATTATGAGGGGGGTACGGTGCAGGTGATCCCACATATCACCAATGAAATTAAAGAGCGGATTCATCGCGTTGCTAAAAATGGTAATCCCGATCTCGTAATTGTGGAAATCGGCGGTACGGTTGGCGATATTGAGTCATTGCCATTTATCGAAGCAATTCGTCAGTTTCGTAAAGATGTGGGGCGACAAAATGTCGTGTATATGCACGTTACGCTAATGCCTTGGATTGCTTCTGCTGGCGAGATGAAGACTAAGCCCACGCAGCACTCTGTTAAAGAGTTGCAATCAGTGGGGATTCAGCCTGATATTTTAGTGTGTCGTAGCGATCGCCCATTGCCGCAAAATATTAAGGATAAAATATCTGAATTTTGCAACGTCTTGCCTGAGTGCGTGATGACTGGGCAAGATGTAAAAAGTATCTATGAAGTGCCGCTAGCGATGGAGCGTGAAGGCTTGGCAGAGCAGGTATTACGCTTGCTCGGTATGCAACAGCGCCACCCTGACTTGCGGAGTTGGCAAACCCTTGTTGAGCGTCTATATCGCTCTGAGCATAATGTGGAAGTTGCGATCGTTGGTAAATATGTGCGCTTAACCGATGCCTATCTCTCGGTAATCGAAGCCCTCAAGCATGGGGCGATCGCAGTTAATAGCAATGTCAATTTACGCTGGATTAACTCTGAAGACATCGAAGCTTATGGTGCAGAAAAATTTCTTAAAGATGTTCATGCGATCGTTGTGCCTGGTGGATTTGGGAATCGTGGTGTTGATGGCAAAGTTGCGGCAGTGAAATATGCTCGCGATCGCCAAATTCCATTTTTAGGCTTGTGTTTAGGGATGCAATGCGCGGTAATTGATTGGGCAAGAAATATCGGCGGACTTGGCGAGGCAAATAGTGCTGAGTTTGACCCAGAATCTCCAAATCCAGTCATTCACCTTTTGCCTGAGCAGCAAGATGTCGTCAACCTCGGCGGTACAATGCGTTTGGGCTTATATGCTTGCCGTCTTGTACCCAATACGCTAACTCACAAGCTCTATAACGAGTCTGTCATTTATGAACGTCATCGCCATCGCTATGAGTTTAACAATGCTTATCGATCGCTTTTCCTTGAATCAGGTTATGTGATTAGTGGAACTTCTCCCGATGGGCGCTTAGTCGAAGCGATCGAGCTTCCTAGTCATCCTTATTTCATCGCCACCCAGTTCCATCCTGAGTTTCAATCTCGCCCCAGTCGCCCTCACCCACTTTTCCAAGGTTTGATTAAAGCTGCCTTAGATTTGCAGAGCGATCACCTTAAAAATGCAACTCAGCCAAATGCAACTCAGTCAGAGAATAATCTAATTCCTGAACAACTGAGTCAGCAACTCAATACGCAGCAACTCAATGAACAGCAACTCAATGAACAGCAACAAGAGTTTGCATCATCAACCTCTGCTTAATCATTTTCTTAACAAGGGGCTTAAGCCCCTTGCCTGTAACGCACCAAAGAATTATGAACAATCAACCACAAGTCAGCATCATCATGGGCAGTGACTCCGATCTGCCAACTATGCAAGGGGCGATCGCCATCTGCCAAAAATTTGATATTCCTCACGAAGTCGCGATTATCTCCGCACATCGCACTCCAGAGCGAATGGTGGAATTCGCAAAAAATGCACATACTCGCGGCATCAGAGTAATTATTGCAGGAGCAGGTGGAGCCGCACATTTACCCGGAATGGTGGCAGCGCTGTCACCTCTGCCTGTGATTGGTGTGCCTGTCTCCACTAAACAACTTAACGGCGTAGATTCGCTCTATTCGATTGTGCAAATGCCAAAAGGAATCCCCGTGGCAACTGTCGCGATCGGCAATGCTGATAATGCGGGTCTGCTAGCCGTGCAGATTTTAGCCAGTCACGATCCTCAGCTTCTTAAGCAAGTAATCGCCTATCGTCAATTTCTTGCCGATATGGTCATGGCGAAGCAAGAAAAACTAGATGAATTGGGAAGTGAAAAATATTTGAGACAAAATGAATCGTAATTTTTGGATTATTGCCCTCATCTCTTTCATTAACTCCCTCAGTTTTACAATTCTGATTCCTGTTTTGTATCTCTATGGTAGACAGTTCAAGTTAGATGATTTTCAGACCAGTTTGCTATTTGCAATTTATGCGATCGCGCAATTTTTTGCCACACCAATCATCGGTAAACTAAGTGATCGCTTTGGGCGCAAGCCATTATTGGTCATTAGTTTAGCAGGGACAGTCCTAGCAAACCTAATGGCAGGAACAGCCGCAAGTGCCGCCGTATTATTTTTTGCGAGATTTCTAGATGGGATTACGGGAGGGAATGCCTCAGTTGCTCAAGCTGTAATTTCCGATGTGACCAGCCGCGAAAACCGTGCTAAAGCTTTTGGAATTAATGGAGCTGCCTTTGGACTAGGTTTTATACTTGGTCCCGCAATCAGTTTACTTGCCCAAAAAGCCGCGATCAACACGCCTTTGGGTAAATCCTTTGGCGCTTCTTTTCTAGTATCAGGCACGATTGCGGCGATCGCTTTAGTCCTCACGATTTTTTTATTACCTGAAACCCTCAAGACCAAAGCTGAGAAAGCTCAGAACATTTTCGATCTTGGCTTAGACAAGCTAATCAAAGGCTTATTTATGCCGAGAATTGGTATTTTATTAGTAATTAACTTCTTAACAGGGCTAACATTTACACTCTTTACTTTTGCTTTTCAACCTTATTTTATTACCGTTCTTAAACAAAATAGTGATGCGCTAACTCTAATGTTCTTTCTGTTTGGCGTATTGGGAGTGATTATGCAGACATTAGGAATTTCTCAATTGACTAAACATTTTCAATTAGTGCAAATTCTGTTTATGGGACTATTTATTCGTAGTCTGTCTTTTGTGTTAATGCCACTCTGGGAAGATGTGCATTACTTTGTCGCGGTTTGCGTGTTCTTTTCATTGCTTAATTCCGTAGTCCAACCGATGATTAGTGCGCTTATCTCCTTAAATGCCACTCCTGAAGAACAAGGCACAGTCTTAGGTGTAAGCTCTTCCTACCTCAGTATATCAAATGCCTTTGGTCCCATCATTGCGGGCTTGGTCGTTAATCAAGCTAATCCTCAATCCTATGGATATCCACTCTATTTAGCAGGTATCTGCACATTCCTTGTCCTGATTTTCGCTTTTATAAAACGTAAAAGTTATGCTATATCTAGGAAGTAGAAGAAAACGCTTCGCATTTTCTTATGAAATAACTTTATTGAGGTTTTACAAGTTTTGATCAGAACTATACCGTCAAGCTTTGTTACCTCTGATTTCCCAGCTATTTGTGGAAATGAAGCAGAAATTCAACTCGCTGTGCAAGAAGATGCGCCTGTATTTCTGAATGATAATTCAAGTAATAATCTAAATAACAATCTAAATAAAAGTAATCTACGCCTCGAAGAGATTACGGCTGCCTTCGCTTGTGCTTTGCATATGCACCAACCCACGATTCCCGCAGGTGTAGATGGAGCGCTAATTTGCAACCTTCAGAATATGTTTGAGCATCAAAACGAAGGTGATAATCACAATGCCTCGGTGTTTGCATGGTGCTATAGCCGTATGGGAGAGTTTATTCCACAATTAGTCGCTCAAGGCAGCAATCCTCGGATCATGTTGGACTATTCTGGAAACCTACTCTGGGGCTTGCAGCAGATGCAGCGCCATGACATTTTGGATAACCTCAAACGGATTACCTGCGATCGCCAATATCAGCCCTATGTGGAATGGCTCGGCACAATGTGGAGTCACGCCGTAATTCCATCAACACCGATTCCTGATATTAAATTACATATTCAAGCATGGCAAAGTCATTTTGCTTCTATTTTTGGAATTGAAGCTCTGAAGCGAGTTAAAGGATTTTCGCCACCTGAGATGCATCTTCCTAATCATCCTGATACACTCTATGAATATATCAAAGCGCTTAAAGAATGCGGCTATCGTTGGTTGATGGTGCAGGAGCATTCTGTAGAATGTCTCGATGGTTCGGGACTAACTCAAGATCAAAAATATTTACCCAATCGTCTAGTAGCGATCAACTCAAACGGCGAATCAATCAGTATCACTGCACTGATTAAGACTCAAGGCTCCGACACAAAACTGGTCGCCCAAATGCAGCCCTATCATGAGGCGAAAACTCGTGGCAGACAAATGCTTGGCAATATTTCGGTTCCTTCCCTCGGTTCGCAAATCGCAGATGGCGAGAATGGCGGCGTGATGATGAATGAATTCCCACGCGATTATCCATTGGTTTGGGATCAAATCAAAAATAATGGGCGCGGTAGTTCGGGTGTTGTGGGTTTAAATGGAACCGAATATCTAGAAATGATCGAGGCGGCGGGTGTTAGTCAGCTTGATTATCCCACCATTCAAGCAGTGCAGCAGCATAAGCTTTGGAATAAGTGCGATCGCCAAAATCCTAACCAAAAGTTGAGTACTGCAGCCGTAGAACTTGCCATTACTGAACTCAAAGCAACTGACCATCAATTTCATATGGATGGCGCATCATGGACAAATAGCCTGAGTTGGGTAAATGGCTATGAAAATGTATTGGAACCGATGAATAAACTCAGTGCCAAGTTTCATGAAAAATATGATGTTCTAGTAGCGCAAGACCCCACAGTTACTAAGCGATCAGATTATCAGCAAGCTCTGCTCTATAATCTCCTAGTCCAAACCAGTTGCTTCCGTTATTGGGGACAGGGAACATGGACAGACTATGCCCGCGAACTCTATCGGCGAGGAGAAGCTTTGTAATTAATCTTTTAAAATATAGAAGCTGAAGTTGCCCGCGCCGCGAGCAACTTCAGCTGCTCCTCACCGATATATTCCAACATTCTTGAGCAATTTGCCAATCTTCTTGAGTGTGAATTACCAAAACTCGCACTGCCGAATCAGGAGCCGCAATATCACAATCGATCGCTTGTTGAGCATTTTTATTTAAATCAAGTTTCAATCCTAAAAACTCAAAGCCTTCACAAGCGGCTGCTCTCACTAGGGGAGCATTCTCGCCCACACCTGCGGTAAATACGATCGCATCTAAGCCACCCAAACTCGCTACCATTGCACCAATGTGCGATCGCAAGCTATGCACATAAACATCAAGAGCTAATTGTGCTTGTTGATTACCCTCAGCGATCGCCTGAACAATAGCGCGTAAATCAGCAGAAACTCCTGATATTCCTAATAAACCCGATTCTCGATTAAGCAAGCGATCGAGTTTCCCCACATCCATCTCTGGTTGCCGCAATAAATGGATTAAAATCCCTGCATCAATGGAACCAGAGCGACTGCCCATCACTAAGCCTTCGAGTGGTGTAAATCCCATAGTTGTATCAATACTCTGACCATTGCGAATGGCAGTTAGAGAACAGCCATTACCTAAATGACAAGTAATCAGGCGTAAATCTGTAACTTCACGATTGAGGATTTGGGCGGCGCGATCGCGACAATATTGATGACTGATGCCATGAAAGCCATAGCGCCGAATACCTTGTGCTGTATATTTAGCAGGAATCGCGTAAGTATAGGCATCGGGCGATAATTGAGCATGAAAAGCAGTATCAAATACCGCAACTTGGGGAATGTTTTTAAACACTTTTTCAGTGGCGACAATCCCTTCTAAATTGGCGGGATTATGCGTAGGTGCAAAGATTGCTAGTCTAGCGATCGCTTCTTTTACGGCGGCATTAATAATTACACTTTGGCGATATTCTTCACCGCCATGCACAACTCGATGCCCAATCATATCTACTTCGGAAGCACTCTTAAGAACTGGTGTTTCGCCACTCCATAAAGTATCTAACATATGAGCAATAATCTCTGAACGAGAAGTTACCGCGACTTCTGTTTGAATAACTTTTTCCTGTCGTGATTTAACCTTAATTTCTGCAAACCCCGCATGGTGTGTCCAATCAATACTTGCTTCCCAAATTGGTTCAGGCGGTGTATCGGGCAACACATCTTCTAAATCATATAGACAGCTTTTTTGACTGCTTGATCCCGCATTGAGAACTAATATTTTCATTTGATATACCAATCCTAAAATAGTTTCAAACTATTTAAGCTCATAATTAATCTCGCAAATATTAATTAGCGGCAAATTTGCGTACAGTAAATCATTTCAAATAATAGACAATGTAAGCTAATCTTAAGATTGTGATGTGAGTTTACTTACTTGTCTTAAAAACAGGCTTATCTTTTAATTAGTAACAGCGAGCTATGAGCGATCAAAAGAAGAAACCAGAAGATATTCGCGATCGCCTTGAACCGAATCAAGATTTTCAAAATAAGAAACCATCTCGCTTGAAGTTGCGGTATGTCCTAGTGATGTTGTTTGTGGGTGTAGCTCTCAGTGGGGCAGCAGCAAGAACTTGGCAGATGATCGGCAGTCAAAAAACATCAATCGACCTGATCGCCCAAAATCCCAACCTGCCTCTACCACTACTTGATCGTAATGGGTTTCCTAATCTCAATCCGCCACCACCTTTAGATGCTGAAGTATGGGAATGTGACGTAGCGATCGTGGGCGGATCGTTGGGGGGAGTAGCCGCTGCATATCACTCTATGAAGACGGGGGCAATCACTTGTTTGATCGAGCTGACTCCAATGCTAGGTGGTCAGGTGAGTTCACAAGGAGTTAGTGCGATCGATGAGTCGCTGTTGATGCGCTACCGTCAGAAATTTCCGCTTAGTTGGACTCATTTCAAAAATATTATTGCCAGCCAACCCGCCTTACCTCCAAAATATTCTTATCTAAAGCCAAATGCTGTAGTTGCTGATACCAATAGCTGCTGGGTTGGCAACCTCTGCTTCACACCTTATTCAGGCGAACTTGCCTCAGAAGAGTTTTTGCGTGAGTCGCAGCGTTCAGCACCAAAGAGTCGATGGGAAACTGAAGTTGCATTTAAAGGGGCGAGTTTTAACGAAAAGGGCGATCGCATTACCGCAGTTCATGCTGTACGGCGGATACCTCGCGATCCTAATTACTTACCACAAGGTCGATTATCTCGCGAAATTAAAAGCTGGTTTAACTGGAACCCTGACGAAACCTTTGATAAAAAAGCAATTCGTTTACAGGCTCCCGCAGGTAAGCAGATGATGGTGATTGATTCCACTGACACAGGGGAGTTGATCGCTTGGGCAAATTTGCCGCATCGGGTCGGAGCCGAAGGATTTAGTACAACTGGAGAACTTCATGCAGTTGCGGATAATCCTGAATGTACTCAAGCATTTACCTTTCCATTTGTACTAAAGATTGCCGATGATGATGGACAGTCACTAAGAGAATTGCAAAAAGTTCAGCCCGGATTTTCTCGCGAAGAACATCGCAAAGATTATGACTTAGGACGCTTTCCTATGTTTGAGGGGAATAGCGTTTTTAACTATCGCCGTATTGTCAGCATGAAGCGCGATGATCCCTTTAAGGCGAGTCCTGCTAAGGGCGATATGACTGTAATCAATTGGAATCGCGGCAATGATTGGAGTTTGATGAATCCGCCTCTGATTTTGACGGACAAACAAATCCGTGAGGCTGGACAACAACAAAACTGGCTAGGTGGTTTAAATACTAAGGCGCTCAAAGATGGTGAAAACCACGCGCTGTTATTTGCCGAATGGCTAATGGAAAAGTATGTATCTAGCGAGTTTCCACTACGTTTAATGGCAGGACCAGATAGTCCAATGCCAACTCAGTCTGGATTGAGTATGTATCCCTACATTCGTGAAGGTCGCCGTATTTTAGGTCGAACCGCTTATGGTCAGCCAGAATTTTTCATGCGTGAGCAAGATATTCGTAATGATATGGCGGATGGTCGTAGTTTTAATCCGACTTCGATTGGTTTGACGCACTATGCGATCGATATGCATGGATGTCGCTATCGCAATTGGGAACCGTCTAAAGCACCAAGCTCGGCTCCTGCAAATGAAGACAAAGTACTACCAATTATTTTGCCATTTGAAAGTTTAATTCCTCAACGTATCGATAATTTGTTGATGGGTGGTAAGGCGATCGCGGTTAGTCATATTGTCAACGCGGCGACTCGCATCCATGTTGGCGAATGGTCAGCGGGAGCCGCCGCAGGCGCTGCTGCGGCTTGGATTACGTTGCAAAATGATCCATCTCTGACTCCGCAAGCAATCATTGATCGTGGTCAAATCCGTGATTTACAAACACATTTGCGATCGCAAGGTCTATTACTAGATTGGTAAATACCAAAACTTAGAAGCGTGAGTTGTCTGTGTGGCGGAAGACTCACGCTTCTAAGTTTTAAGATTTCTTATGATTGAGTTTTGCTAGCGATCGCTACAAATATTTGTTTAATGGTTAGTAATACCAAGCCCACCGCAATCACGGCAAAAATCATAGTTGCGCCTGACCCGATCGCCAATAATAATGTGCGAACCAGTGTGGCAATTCGATTAGCGAGAGTATTTGTCGTCTGCAAAGGCGAAGCTGCTAACTTGAGAGCGACCATGTTGGTAAACCCATAGAGTCCCGTGGCAAGAGTAGCGGCGATCGCCGCTCCTGTGAGGTTTTTAAAAGGAGAAGGTGGTATTTCTGGGAGTTTGACTTCTTCAGGCATATTGGGTCTTAGGCTAAACAAAACTATAAATAAAACAAGTAACAGCACAATGCACTGCTACTTATTTTAAGGGTTGTAACTTAATAATCGCGAAAAGTTCATTTAAGCAATCAAAAAACTTAATATTTTTGACCACAAAATGATTTAGAATATCCGCACTCAACACAAAAATGCTAGTCCCACTGGGAGCAGTGGGCTTTTTATTGCAATCCATAACTATGATTGCATAAATTTATTGCATAAATTCACTACTAAAATACTTAGGTTATACGGCAGCATTTTTTTAAGGATCATAGGAAGAAAAAACGCTTCATCTCCTCTTCTTCTTTATGATTGGCAATATAACCTCTACATAACTTTGATATATCTTTTTGATAACAAAATCATCATAGATGTCATTTTTTAATGATTAAAAGTGTGAATAATATATATGTAGCAACTTCTGGTCAAATGTTATGTCTAAATTTCTGGAACAATTAGTTCAAGTTAATTGTCGCTAGCTAACAGAATTAAGAAATGCTATATTCAGTTGTTTGATTTAGTACAGTAGAAATGAGATTATTATGTTCTGGACAGCAGATCGCATTTATTCTCAAGGCATCGAACATGCTCAGAAAGAAATTTACGAATTCTTTCTAAAGGTTGTGCGACACAAGCACCCAGAAGAAGTATTAGTAGATTTTAAGACTTTATTTATAGATTTAAGCGATCGGCAAAACCCTGAAATTGCTCAAGCTCTCGATCAGATTTTGACAGCTTATAATGAGAAAGAATTCTTCTACACTTTAAGGCGTTGCTGTTACATCTTAATTAATAATTGGACAGTTAGTAACAATCGAATCTATATTCAATCTTTAATTGATATTCTTAACCATTCTACAATCTATAAATCAACTGCATCTGCCAAATTAAAGACTCTAAGAGTGTGGCTACAACTATTCATTAAAAGTGAAGATTTTCAAGCGTTTAAATTATTTACTCTCTACATTGAAACGCATTGCTATCTTGATCAAAATTGGAGTAATCGCTTTGCATCTTATTTGCTAGCTTATCAATATATAAACCCGACAAGTTCTGTAGAGCAAAGACAAGCTGCAAACTTATTAGCTCAGAAAATGAAAGAGCAATTCGAGTTTAATTTAGCTATGTATACTGCTCGTTTAAGTTATCATTCATCGTCACAAAATACACCATATAATCCCACTAGCTTAAGTGACAATGTTCTTAATTTAGTCACACTCATGTTGTCTAAAAAGAGCATTCTTAATTGTAAAAGTCTAGCTGAGAGCTTTTTGGGCGATATTAGTGATTTGTCCTATCAAGATTTTAAAATTAGCTTGCTTAGATATCTTGATTTTTCAATTGCTGATCCAGAAATATCTAAGGCAGTACAAATCAAGCTACACGATGGATTGTTTGAGCTAAAATCATCGCGTCATCAATATCCCATTAATACAGCTTTGATTTTAAAAACTTCCAAGTATTTAATTGGCGAATTTACGATTAGTGATCATGGACAACCAACGGAGTTATTTAATATTTTATTGCACCATACAAATCCTATTAATTTGGTAGTTTTATTACTAAAACTTTTATTGCTAAACGAATCTATCCGTCCCCACTTAGAACTAAGAATTGCTACAACTATTAAGTATTACAGTCAATTTAGTGAAGTAAAATGTAAATCGGTGATTGCATTTATCGATATGCTCAATATTGCTTTAGCAATTTATGCAGGTGAAACTCGCTACAACATTGTACGAATGAATCCACCTCTTGACAACTTTGTTGACAATAAAGAAGGAGACGGAGACACTAGCTCAGATTCACAGATATCTAAATTTGATGCTAATGAGTATCGAATTTTTTCGCAGATTCGATATAACTAAAGCTTGATCTAAACACTGCTTGATCTAAACACTGCACGGATAGATCAAGCTTTTAGGCTTTAGTTAATGAATTTTTTTAGGGTTTCTAGAGTTATTGTGTAAGGTGGATAGCGCCACTTGAGATCGAAACGGAAAGAGTTCTTAAGGACACTCTTCCGATGAGAGAATGTATCAAAGCTTGCTTTGCCGTGATAGCTCCCCATACCACTATTGCCAACTCCACCAAATGGAAGTTCAGGATTGCCAAGATGCATGATCGTATCGTTAAAGCATCCACCGCCGAAAGATACTTCTTTGAGGATTTTTTCTTGCTTCTGTTTGTCGTTAGAGAAGAGATAGAGCGCGAGTGGTTTGGGTTGAGAATTGACGAAGGCGATCGCTTCCGAAATTTGGTCATATTCTAAAATTGGTAAGATTGGACCGAAAATCTCTTCTGACATTACTTTTGAGTCAGTCGAGACTTGATCGATCAATGTTGGCGCAATAAAGTGATCGCTCCTATCGCTTTGACCACCGATCAAGATTTCGCCTTGATCTAGCAGCGTAATTAAGCGATCAAATTGACGATGATTGACAATCCGCGCAAAGTCAAGGCTTTGTTGAGGGTCGTCACCGAAGAAAGTTTTTGTGCATTCTATCAATTTCTCAATTAATGCAGGTTTAATGCTTTTTTGGACTAATAGATAATCGGGCGCAACACAGGTTTGACCCGCATTGTAGAACTTGCCCCAGATGATTCGCTTGGCTGTAGTTTCTAAATTGCAGTCTCCATCAACAATACAAGGGCTTTTGCCACCGAGTTCTAGCGTTACGGGAGTAAGGTGTTTAGCTGCTGCTTCCATAACGATCTTGCCGATCGCGGTTCCGCCTGTGAAGAAGATATGATCAAATTTTTCGACCAGTAATTCTTGATTGACTTCAACTCCACCTTCAATCGCCGTAATAAAATCTGGGTCAAAGTTAATGTTGATGATTTTAGCGATCGCATTAGATGTGTGTGGCGTATGCTCCGATGGTTTAATAATTGCGCAATTTCCTGCCGCGATCGCACCAATCAGAGGATGAAGTGTGAGTGCAAAGGGATAATTCCAAGGGGCGACAATCAGGACAACACCTAGAGGCTCAGAATAAATAAAACTAGAACTAGGAAATAAATTAATCGGAGTTCCGACTTTTTGGGGCTTCATCCAAGATTTAAGATGTTTTAAAACATATTTGATCTCTGAGAGCAGAATCAAAATCTCGCTACCAAATACCTCGATCGCGGGTTTGTGGAGATCATCATAAACAGCTTTAAGAATCGAGTCTTGATGCTCTTTGATCAACTGTGAGAGTTTAGTAAGTTGAGCAACCCGAAAATCATAATCTTTAGTTTTTCCCGTTGCAAAAAAAATGCGTTGCTTGGCGATCGTTGCTTTGATATCTGGGCTTCTAGCAGGTATGGTCGTCATAAGTTTTCAAGTAAGTTTTTAAGTAAATCCCAAAAAAATTTAGCCAAGTTTTGTCTACTATACCAATCGTGACAAATAAGTATCTTGTCGTAATCCCAAACCTATATTCTCCGCGCCGCAAAGGGTATAGGTTTGGGATTTGGTTGAGTCTTTGACCCTACAGGATGAGGCAAAGTTTACTAATCACAGCTTAATATATGTTCACAATTTGTATAGCAGAAACAAAAATGACAGTTTTAGACCAATATTTTGAACTTTCTGACCGTGCTAATGCTGACGAACAGGCTTTTAACGAATTAGTTGAACTATTTGCTGAACAAGCTGAAGTACAACCATCAGGGGCGCGCAAAGTTGTTGGTAAAGATGCGATCGCTCAACTGTATCGTAAATTTTTCGGTGTTTATTCGGGTATGCAACGAGTTTGGACGACCAGAAAGACAGAGAATGGACTAGAAGCTATTTGGGCGATCGCTGGCAAACGTGATAGTGGTGAATTATTTGCGATGCAAGGCAGACATATTGCCGAAGTTGATGCCCAAGGCAAAATCTACGCCCTAGAAGTTCATGTCTCCAAAGCTAATTAAGCAATTTGATCAATCTCCTGAAGATTTTCTAGCAAGCTTCGATAGGTTTGGCATTTGTTTGGGTTTAGAACGCATTCAACAGTTGCTTAATTCTTTAGGAAACCCGCATCAACAAATCTCTATAATTCATGTTGCAGGCACAAATGGAAAAGGTTCTGTTTGTGCTTTTTTGCTATCGATCTTGCAAGCTGCGGGTTATCGGGTAGGGCGCTACACTTCGCCGCATTTACTCAACTGGCGAGAGCGAATCACGATTAATGGCGAGTGGATTAGTGTTCAGGATTTGCGAGCAGCTTTGGATCAGGTTAATCAAGCGATCGCTCCTGATTTTCCTCCTACGCAGTTTGAAGTAATTACGGCGGCGATGTGGTGGTATTTCGCGCAGCAGAAGAGATTGCAAAATCTCGATATTGCCATTATTGAGACTGGCTTAGGTGGCAGATTAGATGCGACCAATGTCTGCGATCGCCCGCTAGTTTGTGCAATCACATCAATTTCACTAGATCATTGTCAACAATTGGGTAATACCTTAGCCGCGATCGCTGCTGAAAAAGCAGGCATCATTAAACCCAAATGTGATGTCGTCATTGCTGAAAATGACCCCGAAGCGATCGCCGTCTTCCGCGCAAAAGTAGCCGAATCTGACTCACCTGTGACTTGGGTTAGGGCTAGCGATCGCGCCAGTAATCGCATAGATAATTACACAAATATAGGTAATACAGAAGCTATTTATCAAGGTTTTGCATATCCTTTGTCATTGTTAGGTAAACATCAGTTACTTAATTCCGCGATCGCGATCGCCGCCGTTCAATCATTAAAAACTCAAGGTTGGCAAATTAGCGACGAAGACTTGCGTGCAGGACTAGCCAACACTCAATGGGCTGGACGACTGCAATGGATAGAATTTAACTTAAATGGGAATATCTGCAAAATCTTGATTGATGGAGCGCATAATGTCGCCGCAGCAAAATGCTTGAGGCAATTTGTTGATGAGAATTTTCCTGATCAGCGTAAACGATGGATAATTGGTATTCTCAATACTAAAGACCAATCTGGAATTCTGCAAGCACTTTTGCATGATGATGACTTACTATTTCCAGTACCCGTTCCCAATCCTGCCACTACTTCGGCACAGGATTTAGCAAGACTTGCCACTCCCATGATTAAGAATAAACCTCAGGCTTATGATAGTTTAAAATCAGCACTAGAAGCTGCCTATAGTACTTCTCAAGTTTTTTCGCCGAAAGCGGGAAAGCAAACTCATACTTCATTAGACTCAGATGATATCGTCATTCTGTGTGGGTCTCTATATCTAGTCGGAGCGTACTTGGCTGAGTATGACTAGATTTTACTTCAGTACCAAGCAGTTTGATCCTCTCTTTAACATCAATATTTTCCCAATGGACTCGATACAATTGTAATGGCTCTTCTTTTCCTTTTACCTTAATTGGCTCTAATCTCTCTAAAGGTAAATTGAATTGGGAAACGTGTGTCATCGTACTCTCAGAGATAAAGATATCTCCAGCCTGAGCGGCTGTGCAAATACGGCTAGCGACATTCATCGTGTCACCAATATTCGTGTATTGAATCAAGTTTTCAGAACCAATATTACCTGCGGCGACCATGCCCGTATTTAAACCAATATGGATATGGATTTGCAGATCACGTCCTTGTTTAGCCCATTCTTCATTTAACTCGCTCATCGCCCATTGCATCGCGATCGCTGCCTTGACTGCCATAATCGCATCATCTTCTTTTTGATAAGGCGAACCCCATACAGCTAGTAGAGCATCGGCAATGTACTTCTCTAATGTGCCACCAAATGGGAAAACAATATTTTCGACCATCACCTTAAAATATTCATTAAGAAATTCTAGAACTTTACGCGGCTGCATTTGTGAAGTCATTTCAGTGAAGCCACTAATGTCAGAGAATAGTGCCGTCACTTCTGTTTCAACAATTCGATTTAAGTCCCAACCTTCTTCAATCTTCTGACTGACTGCTGCTGGAAAAAACCGCTCTAGTTTGGTACGGCGAATTGTTTCTGATTTCATGTTGCGATAGAGATTAGCATTTTCGATCGCGATCGCAGCTTGATTAGCAAGACTGCTCAAAAATTCTAAATCTTCCTTTTGATAAGCGTGACCGTGAGATAGATTATCAACATATAAAACCCCGATCGCTTGATCTCTTGGTTTTAACGGAGTACACATTGCTGCTTGGATCGATTGCCTAATGATTGATTGGGAACTATCAAAACGATCATCAACAGAAGTGTCGTCACTAATAATTGCATCACCTTGATCCAACACAAAATTCGTGATTTTTCGACTATAAAAATCAAAATCTGCGGTCGAGTTTGGATTACTAAATTTATAAGCTTTTGGTTCTAGCTGCCCTGTCTTCTCATCAACCAGCAATAATACAGCGCGATCAACCAACATGATTTTGAACAATAATTCTAAAATCTTTTCAGGTAAAGCGGAATAAGTCTCTGGAGAAGCTAGTTCTTGGCTGACTTCGAGTAAAACGCGTAACTTTGCTGATGCACGCTGTGACTGATCAGTATCAGGAATCAGCAACACTGATCGTTGTGGCGATGATCCTTGGGGCGATCGCTTCGGTGGCTGTAATAAATCTTGCATATTCACGCGAGATTTTTCTGGAGAAACTCGTATTAAAATCGATGGACTTAATGGATTTAAAATTTGATGAGGCACTGTAGCGACAGGATGTGAACCCGAACTGGAAACAGTGAATTCATCAACTAATCGAAATAAAACACTCCCAAACTGCACCAGATCGCCATTATTTAGCTTTAGCTTTTGGTGAATAATTTTGCTTTGATTGACAAATGTTCCATTACTGCTATTGAGATCACTCACAAATATTCCTTTATCTGTCAACTCAATTTCAGCATGGTGACGCGATAGGCTACGAGCATCATCTTCAACCACAATACTATTATCTAATCCACGCCCGATCGTGTTTATTCCCTGTCGTAGATCACAAACACGTTCATCGGGAGTTCCAAACTTTTGAATAATATAAGGCATATTTTTAGGGGATTAGTGTAGAGAAGAAAGCATAATTAGCTAATTCCAATACAGAAGTAACTGTTAAAAATCTCATATGATTGATAATGAAATCAAACCTATTATCCCATTTTTATCCATGTCCACAACTACGCTAGAAGTGCAATCTCAAGTCCCAGCAACTACTCAGGTGTCACCTGATGCGATCGCGGAATTTAATGAATATGTGATGAATACCTACGCCCGTTTTGCGATCGTTTTAGAACGCGGCGCAGGTTGCCGAGTCTGGGACAGCACAGGCAAAGAATATCTAGATTTTGTGGCTGGCATTGCGACTTGTACGCTGGGACACGCACATCCCGCCATGGTAAAAGCTGTAACTGAACAAATTCAAGCCTTGCATCACGCTTCTAATTTATTTTATTTTGCCCCCCAAGGTCAATTAGCTAAATGGCTAGTACAGAATTCTTGCGCTGACAAAGCATTTTTTTGTAACTCTGGCGCTGAGGCAAATGAAGGCGCAATCAAACTAGCGCGTAAGTATGCCCACACCAAGCTAAACATCGCCGATCCTCTAATTTTGACTGCTAATGCAAGTTTCCATGGACGTACTCTCGCCACTGTCACTGCCACAGGTCAACCGAAATATCACAAAAATTTTGCACCGCTCGTATCAGGTTTTGATTACATTCCTTACAACGATATCGCCGCCCTCGAAGTCGCGGTCAAAAAGTATGAAGGTCGCCTCTGTGCAATTATGCTTGAGCCTCTACAAGGTGAAGGTGGTGTAAATCCCGGCGATCGCGCTTATTTTGCGCGTGTTCGTGAGATTTGTGACGAGAAAAAAATCTTGCTGATTATCGATGAAGTCCAAGTTGGTATGGGACGCAGTGGAATGCTCTGGGGTTATGAAAATCTTGGCATTCAGCCCGATATCTTCACCTCGGCAAAGGGCTTAGGTGGCGGTATTCCCATCGGTGCAATGATGTGTAAGGCGACCTGCGATGTGTTTGAGCCAGGTGATCACGCTAGTACGTTTGGCGGCAATCCTTTTGCTTGTGCAGTGGCACTATCAGTCTGCAACACGATGGTAAATGACAATTTGATTGCCAATGCTCGGGAGCGTGGTCAACAGTTAAGAACTGGGCTGCAATCTCTATGCGATCGCTATCCCCAGCATCTCGCCTCGGTACGCGGCTGGGGCTTGATCGATGGCTTAGTATTACAAGAATCCAGTAATATCCAAGCGCGTGATGTGGTCGCCGCAGGAATTGAGCGTGGTTTATTGCTCGTACCTGCGGGTGTCAAAGTCGTCCGCTTTGTACCACCTTTGATCGTCTCCGCTACAGAGATCACGCAAGCTTTAGATATTGTCGAACAAGCGATCGCCTGTTTTGAATCTTAAAAAGTAATGTTTAAAAAATAATGTATTAATAAGGGGCGCTTTGCTCTCCTTATTAATACATTGCCGAATTAATACATTGCCGAATATTTTTAATAAACCAGCTTAATCAATCACCTTGATTTGACCTGCTTGAATTGCATCGAAAACTGAAAAAATTTGATAAATTTCCTGATCACTCAAACCTGAATTCTCAAACAAAGTATTAAAAATTGCTTTACTAAAATATAGGTAGCCTTTGCGACTGATTGCACCTGTCTGCATAATTCGATGGACCGCTTCATCAAGAGTCAGTAAATTAACTGAAGTACCGCGAGTTGTATCTTCGGGTAACTTATGATTTACAGTATCGTCCGATAGAGTATTAGATAATGAAGGCTTTTTGGAGTATAAACTCGTGGGTGGAGTAGAAAGCTGTCTCTTATTGGACAAACATCGATTAACGGCTGCTTTTAGCAGATTTGGATCAAAAGGTTTAGTTAGATAGTCATCGGCTCCGATCTCCATACATTGCATAACGCTATTCATTTCTTCGAGAGCAGAAATCATGATTACGGGAATATTACACAGTCTTGAATCTTCTTTTAAATATTTTAAAACCGTGTATCCATCTACTTCAGGCATCATAATATCTAGCAAGATCAAGTCATAGAGATTTGTCTGAATCATCGATAGAGCTTCACGTCCATTAACTGCCATTGACAAATCAAAATCTTTTCTACGCAAGCGACGTACTAACATATCTCGATTTATTTCATTGTCATCAACAATCAGTACTTGAAAATTTGCGATTCCCACTGTTATTACTCGTTTATTTATTATTACTCGTTTTTATTACTCGTTACTTGACCAGACTTTAACGCAATTTCTGCCTTCTCTTTTTGCTTGGTAGAGTGCTAGGTCGGCTTCTTTAATTAATTGTTGCGCGATCGCATTTTCTTGATGCAGGGCTAGATGAAAGCTAATAGTTGATATCCCTAAGCTAGCAGTGACATAGGGATTTATCTTGGAAGATATATGACTAATATTAAGGTTCTCTATTTCATAGCGAATCCTTTCTGCACAAATGCTTGCTCCTAACGGATTAGTATCGGGTAAGATCACGGCAAATTCTTCGCCACCATATCTTGCTAATGTATCTCTTGGGCGTTTGATTACTTGCGAAGCCACGATCGCTATTTGGCATAAACAGTCATCTCCTGCCAGATGTCCATAGGTGTCATTATATTTTTTGAAATAGTCAATATCAAATAATATTAGGGATAAAGATTTCTTCTCTCTTTTCGCAGCATTCCATTCTCTTTCTAAAACTGTATCAAAATAACGGCGATTGGCGACACCAGTTAATCCATCTCGATGCGACAGTGCGTCTAATTCATTTTTAATAATCTCTAGTTCATAATATGCCACCGCTAACTCTTTATAAGCTGCTTCCAGTTTTTGTTTGTTTAAGACTTCGTGATCGTGCAGCATCTTTTTGTCAAGACAAGCGCTCACTCTCGCATTGAGCAAGACGCGATCGTAGGGTTTGATCAGATAGTCTTCTGCGCCTTTTTCAATACAAGAAAGCATCATCTCTTTCTCATCTAGTGCTGAAATAATAATTACAGGAATAATTCGCCATTCTATATTGGCTTTGAGATAGTCCAGCATCTCTAATCCATTCATGACTGGCATCATCATATCTAGCAAGATCAAATCTATAGTTTGCGAGCTAATTATTTCTAACCCTGCTTTGGCACTTTCCGCCAAAGCAATATTTGTATAACCTAAGTTTTTTAGATGTCGATGCAAAATCTCACGATTCATTTTATCGTCATCAACAATTAATAAACTTGATTGGTTAAGGTCTGTCATGCTTTTTTGATTTTTAATAGCTTCTCAATTTTTCCTAATAGTCGCACAAATTCAATTGGCTTAGTATCGTAGTCATCACACCCTGCTTCGATACCTCTTTCGCGATCGCCGACCATTGCATGAGCCGAACAACCGATAATCGGAATATCGCGAGTCGCAGTTATTTGCTTCAAGCGTTTTGTAGCAGCCCATCCATCTAAAATTGGCAAACTCATATCCATCACGATTAAGTCAGGTAATTCCGCCTCGGCGGTGGTTACTCCTGCGGCTCCGTCAACTGCAACTATAACTTCAAAGCCCTTACGCATCAATCTTCGCGATAACATATCGCGATTCATTTCATTGTCTTCTACCAGTAAGATTTTTGCCATATGTTTTTGCCATATGTAATTTCAAGTATAACAATCGCCATAATACGCACAATGATTAAAAGATTAAAAAATAAAAAAGGCTCGCTTTGCGAGCCTTTTAACTTGATTATTTGCCCATGCCAAGTTGCTGTGCTTTTTGATAAACCTTTCCTTCAGTTAATAACGAAGGTGCAATTACCACTTCAACCTGTTGCATTTCTCGAAGATTCGCGGCTCCGAGTGTTCCCATACTGGTCTTGAGTGCGCCCAGTAAATTGTGTGTACCATCGTCAAGCCCAGCTGGACCACGCAAAATTTGTTCTAGCGAACCTGTTGTCCCAACTTTGATTCTTGTTCCGCGTGGCAATACGGGGCTAGGTGTTGCCATACCCCAGTGAAAGCCTCCCCCTGGAGATTCTTTAGCTCTGGCAAAGGGTGAGCCAATCATCACGGCATCTGCACCACAGGCGATCGCTTTACAGATATCGCCACCTGTAATTAAGCCACCATCAGCAATGATCGGAATATATTTACCCGTCTCCTTAAAAAAGTCTTCGCGGGCTGCTGCACAGTCAGCAACAGCAGTCGCTTGGGGAATACCCACACCTAATACGCCTCTAGATGTGCAAGCGGCTCCAGGTCCAATCCCGACCAATACACCTGCGGCTCCAGCTTTGAGAAGCTCTAGGGTGACATCGTAGGTGACGCAATTGCCCATGAGTACGGGGATTGGCATGTCTCGACAAAATTTTGCGAGATCGAGGGAGACTAATCCTGCGGCGGCGATGTGGGTGGTAGAGACAACGGTGGATTGTAAGAAAAACAGGTCACAGCCTGCTTCGGCAGCAATCAAGCCATATTTGAAAGCGTTGACAGGAATGCTGCTAGCACAAGCGATGCCGCCTTTTTCTTTGATTTCACGGATGCGTTTTTGGATTAGTTCTAGTTTGACGGGTTCGGCATAGAGTTCTTGCATGAGCGAAACAAACTCAGTAACGCCGACAGCGGCAATTTTTTCTAAGATCGGAGTGGGATCGTCATACCGAGTTTGGATGCCATCAAGGTTAATTACGCCTAATGCGCCTAATTCCGATAGCTTGACTGCCATATCGACATCGATAACGCCATCCATGGCGCTGGCAATGATCGGAATTTCGCGGCGAATCCCCCCTATTTCCCAAAATGTATCGGCAACGTTGGGATCGAGGGTTTTGCCGCCTGGTACTAATGCAATTTCGTCAATGCCATAGGCTCTGCGTGCAGTTTTACCGCGCCCAATTTGAATGTCCACTTTGTATACTCTCTAGAATTTGATGGTGAAAATGGTTTGCGTTAAAGATTTACGCTAAGGGTTGAGATTTGTTGATGTTTTTTGACCATCCAAGTTGCGATCGCGAGATGCTTGCGACTGGAGATTCAACAAGTTTTCAGAAAATCTTAGTAATTCTTTAAGATATTGCTGCTTATTTGACTAATGATAACTAATTACTGTAGTGCGTTTAAATTTAAGGCTATTTTTAAGAGGTTATTTTTTTATCAAGCTATCTTTGGCAACATAATTAGCGGCATCAAAAATAACCTTAAAAAATAATCAAAGTCTCAATGATGGCTGGATAATGGCTGAATTTTTCAATACATATGGCTTTTTGCTTGTGTCGGCAATTTTTGGAGCAACTCTGGGTCTCTCTGTTTACTTGCCATTGATGGCGGGTCAGTTATCGCTGGCGACACCTGGATTTTATGCTTTGGGTGGGTATATTGCCGCGATCGCCTCAACTAAAATATTACCGATCATATTACCGACAAGAACTGGGTTGGTTCCGATCTCGTGGGTATTACTGGAAATGCTGGTAGCAGGATTGATTTCGGGACTTTTGGCAATAGTTTTAGGGATTCCTGTGTTGCGTTTGCGAGGGATTTATTTGGCGATCGCCACGATTGCTTTTGTGGAAATTTTGCGCGTGGTAGCGTTAAATCTTGAGATTACAGGTGGTGCAGTCGGTATTTTTGGGATTCCCCAACCATTTCAGTCACCTTTAGAATATTTATGGATCGCCTTGCCACTATTAGGTTTGAGCATGGTATTTATGTATCGGCTCGAA
This sequence comes from Cyanobacteriota bacterium, assembly GCA_025356295.1. GTDB lineage: Bacteria > Cyanobacteriota > Cyanobacteriia > Pseudanabaenales > Pseudanabaenaceae > Pseudanabaena. Next base: position 6,389 of record JANXUJ010000174.1, on the reverse strand, counting down.
AAGATTCGGGTGGGACGTGCTTTGATTGCTATTCGGGAAGACGAGCTTGCTGCTGACTCAATGGGGATAAATCCTACTTATTACAAAGTTTTAGCATTTACTTTGTCAGCGATTTTGGCGGGGATTGTGGGAGCCGTGAGCGCGCATTTTCTAAATACATGGAATGCACGTCAGGGAACATTTGATGCAAGTATCATCTTCTTAACATTTGTGTTGATTGGTGGGTCTCGCACTTTTTGGGGTCCTGTAGTTGGTGGAATTGTGTTAACTGCCTTACCTGAAGCTTTAAGGGGTATTTCTAGCATCAATGGTGTGCCTTTGTGGTTAGGTCAATTTCTCAAAGATGGTCGCTTAATTATTTTTGGGGTATTGATTGTGATTGGCACAATTTTTTATCCAAAAGGGATTATTACTCCAGAGTTTTTAGGCGGGTGCAAACAGAAATTTCAAAAGGTATTTATCAAAACCAAAAAATGAAGCACCGCGCGGTGCTTCATTTTTTGGTTTTTTATTTGGTAGTCTAAGTTGATATGTCACAAAACAAACTTGCCGATCGCCGATCGCTACAAATTTGGGGATGTCTAGCAGCACTAATGAGTTTGCTGGGGATTTGTATGATCGCTAATCCAAATATTGCTAACTATCTGTCGTGTTTGACAGACTGCGAGGCGAGAGCAGCTAGCGAGTTACTCAATAAAGATAAGGCGATCGCTTCTTTAATTAATCTCAAAAAGCTCGATAAAAAGGCGATCGCGATCGTGATTGAAAAATCTAAATATCGCTTAACTGTTTATTATCAAAAAAAGCCAGTTAAATCCTATGCGATCGTTTTAGGGGCAAATCCTAAAGATGACAAGTTGAGACAGGGCGATAAACGCACACCTGAAGGCATGTTCCATGTTCAAGAACTTTATTATCATTCCGCATGGTCAAAGTTTATTTGGTTGGACTATCCTAATCAAGACTCTTGGCGCAAGTTTTCTCAGGCGAAGACTAGGGGCGAAGTGACAGTCAATGATCATATTGGCGGAGAGATTGGGATTCATGGTGTTGAGAAAGGACAAGATTGGATCATTGATCGCAAAATCAACTGGACTTTGGGCTGTATATCGCTCAAAAACAAAGATGTCGATGAGATTTATACTTTGTTACAACGCGGTACGGCTATTGAAATTTTGCATTAAAACCTAGAAGATAGAGGCAGCGTAAAACGTTACTTCTATCTTTTAGGTTTTTCAATGGACATAATTAGCACATCAGCCTTAGCCATTCAGCAAATAACCCGCCGCTTCGGAGGTTTAGTAGCGGTGAACGAGGTATCTTTTGAAGTAAAGAAACATGAAATATTTGGCGTAATTGGTCCAAATGGAGCGGGTAAAACGACTCTATTTAATACGATTACAGGATTAATTGCGCCGACCAGTGGCAAGGTTTTTTATGATGGGATAGAAGTTACCAATCGCCGCCCACATCAAATTGCGAAGGTTGGTATTGCGCGAACATTTCAGAATATTCGGCTATTTGGAGAACTTTCGGCTTTAGAAAATGTGGCGATCGCTAGACATATTCTCACGACAACGGGAGTTGGGAATGGAATTTTAGGGCTATCACCAACATTCAAAGAAGAGAAACAAACGTATGATCGCGCTCTAGAATTATTAGAAATGGTGGGACTTAGCGATCACGCTGATGTCAAAGCCAAAAACTTCTCCTATGGTGATCAACGCCGTCTTGAGATTGCCCGCGCTCTTGCCATGGAACCAAAATTATTATTACTAGATGAGCCTGCCGCAGGGATGAATCCTAATGAAAAGGGACAGTTAAGTGATTTTATTCGTAGTTTGCGCGATCGCTTTAACTTGACAATATTACTGATCGAACATCATGTGCCATTGGTAATGGGACTATGCGATCGCATTGCTGTTTTAGACTTTGGGCAACTGATCGCGATCGGACAGCCTGAAGTGGTGAAATGCGATCGGGCGGTGATAGAAGCTTACTTGGGTGATGAGGGCTAATAGAAGTGTAGGTTACTTGCTACGCAAGTAACCTACACTCTCGTTTTTTGATTATATTAACTGCACAACAGGAATATCTTCTAGTAAATTTTGCTTGGTTAATAAATCGATGACGCTAATTCGTAATATGCGCTTTTCGTCAACTTGAAAAAGAACCTTGATGCGATCGCTGCCCGTTTGACCTAGAGGATTGAGCCGCGCGATCGCTTTACTATTTTGGTTAAGGATATGCACTGCAAGTTGTTGATTATCGAGAGCGCGCGTTATCAGGCGATCGTCTTCAAAATATACTTCCACATTAGTTTCGCCTAGTTCGCCAATTACTAGCTCGATGCTAGGCTGATCCGCAACTGATGCACCGAGAGTGAGTTCCACTGGCTTGGGCAATGGATAAGTCTCGCCTGACTTAACGATAGTATGCCAGTTGTGTTGTTTGCGGCGTTTATCCCAATAGCGCACGCCATAGCTATGATAGAGAAAGTCTTTTAGTTCCCAACCTTGCGAAACTGCGCCATGAGCGATCGCTTCAAATGGTTTATGCGCTTTTATTTTCTCAATAGGAAAATGTCGTAACGCCCATTCTTTAACCGCAGGAATTTGGGAGGTCCCTCCCACTAAAAGCACAGCATCGATTTTTTCTAAGTCAATATTTTGACGAATTGATTGTTGGCGGATGCGATCAAGCGCAAGATCAAGATTTACAAAAAATTTCTGCTGTTCAAGCATTTGATTTAACTGCGATCGCGTTAAAGTTAGTTCATAGAATTCAAAAGTTTCATCGTTAAAATAGACCTCGGTGGTAGATTCGGCGCTAGAAAGTGCGATCTTAATTCGTTCGGCTAAGCGAGTTACGAGAGAGTTTTTGGGTAATCCGAGAGCTTGATGAAAATAATCAATAATCCAATTGTCGATATCAATACCACCGAGATTCTGTCCCGTCTTTGCCAAGACTTTTGCTGTTTGAGGATTTTGAGTATTATTTAATGGATTATTAGATGGATTTTTGATAGTGCGATCGCCCCATTTTAATAAAAAATTTAATGATGATTTTCGCTGATTTACTTCTGTTTCTAGTTGCGATAACTTCACTAAAGACAAATCTAAAGTGCCACCACCAAAATCTATGACTAATAGAGTTTCGCCATCGCCACTAAGTCCATAGCCTAGCGCTGCGGCAGTTGGCTCATCGATGATGCGTACTTGTTTAACCGTCAGGTTTGTGCAGATTTCGCTCAACCAGTGACGATACGCCTCAAAGCTGTCCACAGGCACTGTAAACACCAACGAATCAACATCGGGTAAGTTCTCAATGATTCTCTTTAAGAACCATTCTCCCACCAACTCAAATCCAACTTCGCGCCCATCAATTTCTGGCACAAATACCGATACATTAGAAGCGATTGCCCGTTTAAATGCTTTAAAAAATCGCTGTTCGCCTTTTGTAATTTTGTTATCAAGCCCACGATCGCATACTTCTTGTCCGATCAATATCTGCTCGTTGACGGCATCCTGCACATAGACAAAACTAGGAATTAAGGGAGGATTATTAAGGGTGAGGCTACTATAAGCTAACTGGACAGTTTCTATTTCTCCATTGTGATTAATCCGTGCTATGACAGTATTACTTGTCCCAAAATCGATCGCATATTCCATAATTATTTTGTTAGTAATCTAAGGTTTCACGGGCGATCGCTAAGCTCATAGTTTGCACTCCTGATTAGGTTCCTACATTATGTCTTAATCCGCATACTGATGTCGAGCCAATGCGATCGCGTCACCATTGCTGAAGTAGAAATGTAATCTAAGCCTAGTTGGGATATCTCTCCAATCGTATTGAGAGTAATATTACCCGAAGCTTCTATTTTAGAATGGGGACTATATTCTCGGATTAAGGCGATCGCTTCATGCATCATTTCGACTGGCATATTATCGAGCATGATCACATCAAGATTGAGCGTGATTGCTTCTTTGACTTGAGCGATTGATTCTGTTTCGACTTCAATTGATGTTGTAAATGGAATCTGGCTGCGAACTCTCTGTACTGCCTCGGTGATACCACCTGCGGCGGCGATGTGATTGTCTTTGAGCATGACTGCATCATCTAGTCCATAGCGATGATTGATTGCCCCGCCGATAAACGTGGCATATTTTTCGAGCAGTCGCATTCCTGGAATAGTTTTGCGTGTATCCACTAAATAAGTCCTAGTTTTAGAGACGGCTGTGTGGGCGATCGCTTCAACATATTTAGCAGTCTCGCTAGCGATACCTGATAGGCGCATGACGATGTTTAGAGCCACGCGTTCCCCCATCAGCAATGTGGCGAGGCTGCCAGTGATCTCAGCAATTAGCTCGCCCGATTTCACAGCTTGACCATCCTGCGCGATCGCCACAAAATTAATATCAGCATCTAACAATTGAAATACTCTTGCCGCGATCGCTAATCCTGCAATCGTCCCGTTTGCTTTAGCGATCCAGACCGCTTTGCCGATCGGGGCATTACCATTTGGGAATAAACCACTGGTACTGCGATCGCCACGTCCGATATCTTCGCGCAACCAATCAGCAAGAATTGGGTCTAAAACTATAAAAGGAGGAAGCATGATATTTAATCGCCGTCAGTTATTGACCCATGCTAGCTCAGCGATCGCAGGTTTTGGGCTGGCTATATTGCTCGAAAAGCTGAAATCCAAGCCATTACCGATCATCATTTCGGCAACGCGGACGATCGCTCCTGCCATCCAGACTGATCCGATTAAGCGTGGTGAAAAAGCGTTTTATGAGCGATTAGGCGATCGCGTCATGATCGAAATGGTGCGGATACCATCTGGCAAATTTAATCAAGGTTTACCAGCTGATCAAACTGAAGTGAATATGCCCGCTTTTTATATGGCAAAATTTGCGGTGACGCAAGAGCAATGGATCGAGTTTATGGGTTCTAATCCTGCGATATTTCGTGAAAATCTCCAAGCGCCTGTGGAAAATATCTCTTGGAACGAGGCGCAAGATTTTTGTCGCAAGTTAGCTCAGCGATCGCAACATGCTTATCGTTTACCCACTGAGTCAGAATGGGAATATGCCTGTCGCGCAGGAACTAATACCGCTTACCATTTTGGCGATAGTCCTGATCAACTCGCTGACTATGCTTGGTTTGGAGATAAGCGATCGCATCCTGTCGGACAAAAAGTGCCAAACCCATGGGGACTACATGAAATGCATGGCGGCATTTGGGAATGGTGCGAAGATGTTTGGCACGATCGCCCTAATGAAACTTTAAATCAGGCTTTGAATGGCAAACCTGCCGATGGAACTGCATGGATTAGCGGTGACAATTCCAGTCGGCGTGTTCGCAAAGGTGGCTCATGGAGCAACGCGGCGCGGCTATGTCGCTCGGCAAGTCGTGAATGGCATTGGCAAAGCGATCGCTACAACGACATCGGCTTCCGAGTGGTCATTTCTGCAATTTGAACTATGACTCAAGAACATGTCCAACTTTTTCGAGAACATGCTGGGCTTGGCTAGCATCGCGATCGTTACCGATCTCGATTACCAAAAATTCGCCTCCTTCGACTGCTTCGACAAATTGTGACGTGGCATGACTACTAATTCCCAATCCTTTCAAGACGACTTTCAAGCCACCTTCTGCGGCAATATGCTTCCAATTCATTGGACTTTTAGAATCTTGATAGTCTTTTGCGATGATCGAAATCTGACTAGTCCGTAGACCCTTGCGTTCCATCTCCACTACAGCATTTTTAGCTTCTTGCTCAGAAGAAAAGATATCGACCACTGTGACTCTATCTGCTTTTAGTTGATCAGACAGATCGCCGCCGTCTTCTTCGTACATTTCTGGTTCGATCGCATAATTATTTAGCAATCCTTCACCATCAACTGTATGACCGCTTGCTTGGTTGATTTCATCAACAGGAATGATTGCAGGAATATTTGTTACAGGCATAGATGTTCTCCCAAATAGTTATATTAACTAGCATTTGGTTCGCCCGCTAAGCGGGCAAACCAAATGCTAGTTTCTCAGGGCAATGGTTGATTTGATAAGTGAGATAGCTAAGTTGATTGACTTAACTACAAAACTTAATTACAAATTAATTTGTGATTAAGTTCAAGGCTGACGACTAAGTAGCTATTTTAAAACCTAGAAGCGTGAGTCGCCTACTCAGCAGACGACTCACGCTTCTAGGTTTTGGTTCTTAATTATGCTTGTCTAGCAATCTTTTTTCTATCTCTCTTCTAACATTGGGTGTGATTTCGCAATTGCTATTAAGACAATCAAACAACAATTGATTAGCATTCTCTAAAAGTTTTGGATTGGAAGCATCTGAAGAAGCAAGATGAGCGATTTTTTGGCTCATCAAC
>JANXUJ010000133.1 GCA_025356295.1 Cyanobacteriota bacterium | reverse complement strand
CGCGAAGCGCCCGCAACACTTAGTGTTTAGATTGAGCGATGAAATAAATGCGATCGCTTAGTTGTCTTAATAACTGAGCAATATCGCCATCAGTGGATTGGAGTTGAGCGACTTTTTCGCAGCTATACATCACTGTCGTATGATCTTTCCCGCCCACCGCTTCACCGATTTTGGGCAAGCTGAGATTAGTATGTTGACGCATCAGATACATCACATATTGACGCGCTTGGCTAATTTCCCGCCGCCGCGAATTTCCTAATAGATCAGCAAGCTCGATTCCGAGTGTTTCGGTAACCACACTCAACACCATCTCTGCCGAAACTTCGACAGGTTCTTTGGGAGGATTAAGAACGGGTGCAACATTTTCGACTGTCATCGGCAAACCAGAAATCGAGATATAAGCAACCGTTCTGACTAAGGCTCCTTCTAATTCGCGAATGTTAGATGTGTAGCTAGCGGCGATGTGGTGGAGGACATCGGTGGGAATTTTGAGATTGTCATATTCTGCTTTTTTTTGCAAAATTGCCATGCGCGTCTCTAAATCAGGTACTTGGATATCGGCGATCAAGCCCATTGAGAAGCGTGAACAAAGTCTCTCTTGCAAACGGGGAATCTGAGCAGGTGGGCGATCGCTTGCCAAGATAATTTGTTTACCCGTCTCATAAAGCGTATTAAAAGTATGAAAAAATTCTTCTTGAGTATATTCTTTGCCCTCAATAAACTGGATGTCATCGACAATCAGCATATCGATCTCACGATATAGCTCCCGAAATCTTTGCATACTATCTTTACGAATTGCCGAAATCAGATCATTGGTAAACTGTTCGGTTGATACATAGGCAATCCGTGCTTTGGGTTCGATCTCAAGACGATAATGTGCAATCGCCTGCATCAAATGAGTCTTGCCTAAGCCCACGCCCCCACATAAAAACAGTGGATTAAATTCTCGTCCAGGAGACTCTGAAACAGCCAGCGCCGCTGCATGAGCCATACGGTTGGTGGAGCCAACCACAAATCGATTGAAATTGTACTTAAGATTGAGATTACTAGAGCGTGGTGAATTGTTGTTGGTTTCCGATTGTGGGCTGCTTTGAGGATTAGCGATCGCCGAGATCGGGATTGCTGAAGCCATCGCATGAACTGCCTCAGCGGCGATCGCTGTCTCTAGCATCCCATCTGGACTACTATCATCGCTAGTTAGCTGGCTCGGCAAATCAAGAATTAGGTCTGGTTCACCGCTGAGAGGTTCAGCGCTAGGAGCCGCAACAATATAGACTTCAACGGGATAACCTAAGATTTCGGTGACAGCCTCGGTAATATTTTGAAAATAATACTTGTGTAACCAATTTTTAGCAAAAAGTGAGGGTGTGCGAATTGTTAAGCGATCAGCTGTAAGCTCATCTGCCACAACCGTTTTGATCCATCCTTCATAGGTAGGGCGGCTAAGTTGGCTTTCAAGCAGTTGGAGGACTTGATTCCAGAGTGTTTCTAAGGAAATATCAACAGACATTGTTGGTTGTGATCAGGATTGCTAACAGCGAGTTACGATCTTATCGCGTGGACTAAAATTTTGGAGAATTAATTAACAGCTTTATTAATTGTGTATCGTGTCTAATTCCTAAACCTCATGGATACTCTAGAAAATTTTTGTCTAAACTCTAAACCCCGAATAGCTCTCACTATAGGCGATCCCGCAGGAATCGGCACGGAAGTTGTTTTAAAAGCTCTTGCCGATCGCACTTTGCTAAATCTGGATGCAGAGTTTACGGTGTTTGGCGATCGCCGCTATCTTGCCGAAACTTATGATTTGTTAAAAAATCATCCCCAATCTTTAATCGATCCCGATCACCTAGAGATTGTGGATATTTGCACTAATGATAATATTTCGCTAGGAATCGGCAATCGAGCCAGTGGAGCAGCCAGTTTTGCTTACCTTGAGACTGCGATCTCCCAAACTCTCGTAGGGAAGTTTGATGCGATCGTCACCGCACCGATCGCGAAATCTGCTTGGAAAGCCGCAGGACATGACTATGCAGGACAAACTGAGTTACTCGCTGAGTGCAGTCAAGTTAATGATTTTGGGATGCTATTTGTCGGTAAATCACCACATACGGACTGGGTACTGCGAACTCTGCTAGCGACAGTGCATATACCTTTGAGTGAAGTCACGAAGCAGCTTACGCCTGAGTTAATCGAGCAGAAATTAGAATTATTACGCCGATCGCTACTGCAAGATTTTGCGATTGCTAATCCACGCATTGCCGTATCGGGGATCAATCCTCACAGCGGCGAACAAGGACAACTAGGAATCGAAGAACGCGACTGGTTGCAGCCTCTAATAGACCGATACCGCCAGCAACACCCCAATGTGCAGATTACCAATCCGATCCCGCCTGACACAATGTGGGTAAATCCTGCCAAAGCATGGCGCGATCGCGATCGGGTTAAGCTTGGCTATGACGCATATCTGGCGATGTATCACGATCAAGGCTTAATCCCTGTCAAGCTCTTAGCATTTGATCGCGCTGTGAATACCACAATTGGCTTACCATTTGTGAGAACATCGCCCGATCACGGCACTGCCTTCGATATCGCAGGAAAAGGTATTGCCGATCCCGCCAGTATGATCGAAGCGATCGCCCTAGCAATCGAACTCGTAAATAAATCCAAATCATCCCGATAAAATGGGGTCGCTAAGCGACCCCTTTTTATCGGGATTTATTTAAAAAATTAATTATTCAGCAACAACTTGAATTTTGATAATCGCCACGACTTCAGCATGGAGCTTGATCGAAACATCAAAATTACCTGTTTGATTAATTTCAGGAATCGTAATGTCACGATGATCGATTTCTAACATCGACTTTGCGGTAATCAACTGAGCAACTTCGCGATCGGTCACAGTACCAAAAATCGCATTACCCTCACCAACTTTTTTCTTAATGATAAAGCCGCCGATAGTCGAAAGCGCTACCTTGCGGCTTTCAGCTTGTTGACGAATAGCGATCAAACGTTGACGCTCAACTTCTTTGCGTCTTTCGACTTCTTTAACAACACCTGTAGTAGCACGAATTGCCATACTTTGAGGTATGAGGAAATTTCGAGCATAACCAGGTGCGACCGATACTAAATCGCCGAGTTTACCTAACTTCGTAACATTTTTGGTCAGCATGACCTGCAAATTACTCTTTGCCATGTGCTTTTGACTCTTACTCGTTTAAAATTTATAACTGGTGTCTTAGCCTTGAGATAAGTGGCGCGAAATGCGATTCTTCCTAACTCTTCGACCAATAATGACGTTAACTATGGTCAAACAACGATCTTAGAACTAATATAGATACATTAGGATTTACGGTTTTAACCAGACTTTCTAGTATAGCGAAAAAACTGACTTTGTAGACTCTACAAAAAATTTACGATGCAGCTTTGGCAGTTATCTGAAATCTCTAGGCGATTTTTGCCTCTTTTGGTCTTATCTCTGACAGCCATAACGCTGCCTAGCTGTATGCCCAATCCCCCCGCCAAGCCCTTTAGCTCCGAAGCTTTACCGACTGAAGCGATCGCCGAAATTAGTGAAATTCGCAGTTACCCCGTGCGAGTTAAATATATTAATGCCACATCTGCAAGACCTGCGACTGTGGGTGTACCGCTCAAAGTCAATGAAAGTGTAAGTACCGAAGATGCTTCCACGGCTCAGGTGACAATGCGGAGTGGGGCAGTTATCCGCATTGGCGGTAATTCTAGTTTGACTCTCAAGCCTCAAAACCAAGTTGAGTTTACCTCTGGACGCTTAATCGCATGGACGGCAAGCGATCGCAAAGCAACAGCCCAAATCCAAACCCCATTTGGCGAGATATCCAGCAATAATGGCACTGTATATCTAGAGATACCTGCCAAAGCATCTGAAGACCGCCACATTATTGCTTTAGATGGCACTGTAACGGTTATGCTCAAAGGCTCTTCCGAGATCGTCACTCTCGCCAAAGGTGAAGAAATCAGAATCAAGGCTGACGGTAAAGCATCTATACCTAAACGTCTTGACAAAGAGAGCATCGAAAAGCGAATTGCCAACAATGCTTTGATTTTTGGATTTAGTACTCAGTTAGCAAGTTTGCCACAAATAACCTCTGAATTTGGAGTTAGTGCATCTGTCAAAGAAGCAAGTACAATTCAATTTCGCCGTTCCGATTTGCCTAGCAAGCCCAGCGAGAGCAATCGCGCTAAGATAAATTACACTTCAGGTACGGCGAATAGCGATCGCAATGATCGGCGTGATGAACCAGTTGAGCGTAGACGTGATGAGCCAATTTTGACTAAAACCCCAGAACCTCAAAACACAACGAGACCAAACGATCCCCCGCCTATTACTTCATCACCACTACCCATTCCTGACTCCAAGCCTGTAACCACTAACCCGATCGCAACTCCTATCGAAACAGCACCACCGCAGCCTGTTCCCCTAGAGCCACCGCCTCAGCCTGTTCAACCTGAAGTAATTGCCCCAGTCCTACCGCCTAAAAAACCTTAAAGTTTGATGTAGCGATCGCAATCTGTTGTGCTAACATCTGACCCTTAAAAGGGTTCATCAAGATGTTCACAACAAAATATATCCCAAATCGCATTTTAATTGGCATTTCAAGCCGACTAAGTGCGATCGCCACATCAACCTTATTAGCCCTAACAATTGGCTATGCATCTATAAATACTGGAAATACTGCCGAAGCAATTAATATTGATCAAATTAATATTGACCGTCAGATATCTTTGCAGCATTCAAAACATGAAAATTTACAAATTGCCTCCAAGACATCATCAAATCTAGATAGCCGAATTAGTTCTACCTTAATTGATAATCAAGGTCGATTATGGATCGGAACTTGGCAAGGGCTAATCCAGCTTGATCGTCGATCAGGAAAAGCGATCGCCTCAATAGCTTTACCAAATTCCACAGTCACCGCATTACTAGAAGATAATCGCGGTTACTTTTGGGTGGGAACAACTTCAGGCTTATATCAAATCCAGCCTAGCTCAGGCAAAATTGAAAACATCGCGATCCAACTATCCTCAAGTCGAATTTTGAGTCTGGCGATCGATCGCGCAGGTTTTATCTGGGTGGGAACCGATCAAGGGATTACCCGCATTAGCCCATACAATGCCGAGACCTATGCCCGACTGCCCGATATCCCTGGTACAGCCGCTAATGTGATGCAGATTGATAATGCTGGCAATATTTGGGTGGGGACATTAGACGGCTTGTTTAAAATTAATCCTAGTACTGCCAAAATTACGGCGAGGATTCCATTTGTATCGGGTCAAATAGTCCAAGCTATTACCATTGATCCATCAGGCAAAATCTGGGCAGGAACCCCACGCAATGTCATCGAAATCAATCCCAAAACTAACAAAGCGATCGCTCGTATCAACTCGGTCACAGGGCGAGATATCGTGGCTCTAGCAAGTGACAAAAAAGGTGAGTTATGGATTGGAATGCGAGATGGGCTGGTACTTGCAAATACCGACAATGGGGCAATTACTGCATCTATCTATAATTTGCCTAGCAGTTCAATCATCAACTTACTCGTACGCGATCAGCAAGTTTGGATTGGCACTGAGTCAGGACTGGGAAAAATCAACACTAAACTCAAAAAAACAGACATCCCAAGTGCAAATGCAACGGTGGTGTATAAGTAACTGACGTTACTTGGAAGTTTCCAAAGTAGGGGCGAGTTTTGCTGATACATCTTGCTTCAGCACAGGATTATCAACTAAACCCGCCCCTACTTTGTACCCATCTATTCACGCTTTGCTTTGGCATCATTTTCTACCCAAGCAATTACTTGAGCTACGGTTAATTGCTCAATATGCACGCTGCAATCTTGCGCGATCGCCACTAGAGCCTTCATCGCCGAAATCACCATCCGTGTCAAAAACTTTTCATGACTGGAAAGATGTGCTGATGTGACTTCATCTTCTCTAATGTCGGCAAACTCTAGATCAGGATGGGGTGAAGCCCATTTTAAAAATGCGGCTTCTTCACCTTGATCGCGGCGAATTTGAGAATCAACTTCAATCCAATCCACAATTTGATTGGCTGATAGCTCTTCCGCGTGAATGTTCATATCTTCAGAAATCTTGATGATGATTCGCATCGAGGAAATCGTGATGCGAGTCATAAATTGTTCCATTGTCGAAAGCTTGGCTCCATTAATTTGATGAGCTTCTTCTAACGTCAAAAACTGGATTGGGTCTTGGGGAGTTGACATAAAATTTTTATTACAGCGTGCGCTTGTATCTAAAGCCCAAATTTTTTTAAGAGCGGCGTAAAGTGCTGCTCCTAAAAAATTTGGGCTGAGTAAAGTTAAAAACCAATAATTTGCAAAAATCCTTTGTCGGTGATTAGTTCAATGCTGATTAGAAGTACAAACCCAATCATTGCCAAACGTCCGTTGATTAATTCTGCATATTCAGTAAATCCAAAGCGACTTTCACCTTGGTCGACATACATCTTTGGCTCGATCGCCCAATTATTTAATATTCCACGATCATCTTTAGTAAAAGCTGTGCGGGCTTTGGCTGGTTCGGTCATTAATTTTCACCCTTTTATATATTTTATATGTGTTTTTGTATTAACTAGCTCAGGAAAGGTTGCTTATGCATAGCTACATGAATCTTAATACTCGATCTTATCGCTTAATGTCGTCGTCTAAATATCAAATAAATATCAAATAAATATCGAAAGTCAACCAACATCAAATCAGAGAGATCGCGATCGCCTGTAAATTAACCTGTAAAATCAACGAGAGTGCAAAGCGCTCTTATTGATTTTTAATTTTTGTTTGCCTAATTTTTTGATTGTTATGTCCCACTTTTCCCATTTATTTGAGCATTGGCAATCTACTCTCAACTGGTCGCCAACGTCCGACCAGCTCGATCAATTTGAAAAGCTTTATGAGCTTGTTCTAGCGGGCAATAGTCAACAAAATCTGACACGAATCACAGCGATAGATGATTTTTGGGAGAAGCATCTCTGGGACTCGTTGCGCGGCGTACTTGCTTATTGGGATCGTGAAGATATTCAGGTGATTGATATTGGCACAGGTGCTGGTTTCCCAGGATTGCCGATCGCGATCGCTAAACCATCTTGGCAAATGACACTGGTCGATAGCAAACAAAAAAAGGTTGCCTTTGTGGAGCAGACGATCCAAGATTTGCAATTGGCTAATGCGATCGCGCAAGTGGGACGTGCTGAAGACATTAATAAAATTTCTGTATATAAACAAAAGTATGACTTAGCCCTTGTGCGTGCGGTGGGTAAGCCAGATATTTGCGCTAGCTATTGTTTACCATTTTTAAAAAATGATGGCACGGCGATTCTCTATCGTGGTCAGTGGTTGCCAGAAGAGAGCGAGCAGCTCGATATATTTTGCGAGGGACAAGAACTACAAGTAGTCAAGCAAGATCGCTTTCAAACCCCCCTTACTTCAGGTATCCGTCATAGCGTTTACCTTTCACCGAGTCGCTCACTTAATGCGGCTAGCGTTCAACCTCCATCTCCAGTTCGTAAGGCGATGCAAAGTTAGACGAATCATATAAAAATCGGGTTACTTCTTCTTCAAGGCGGTGGACATTATGTGCTTCTACGGCATTAGTAGCGCGCAGAGCCGATAAGTAACCATCTAAAAAAAGTCTCATCTCATCAGTGGAACGATAACCACGCTCAGACATTTCGACTAGGGAGTCGGTAATCTTTTGATAATGACGAATGGAAATCGTGTCTTGGAGCATAGGTCAAGCTGGGAGTAACTTTCGTCCTAGATGTAAGTGTAATTCTATCACTTTGAGAAATCAAAAAACAGGATAGCGAGTGCGTACAACCGCCAGAAAACAGGAGCGGCACTTTGTGCCGTTCCTGTTTTCTGAATGATCAGGCTTTGTCTATAGAGCTTTCAAGAAAGCGATATATGAAGCTTAAAGTGTTTCCCTCCCTTTGGCAGGGAAACACTTTAAGCTTTATTTTAAATCTCATATAATGGCAAAACATCTTGCCAATTAGAATAAATTCCTGCTTGCCATTGGTCATAGGCGATCGCTAATAAGCTTTCGCTGAGGGTCAGTGCTGGCGGAGATTGCTGCGATCTGGTGTTGATCGATTCGCAGTTGATGCCATAGAGAGGAATATCTAGTTGTTCGGCAAGTGTCTTAGCAACGACAACACCGATGCGTGTGCCAGTAAAACTGCCGACACCTGTAGCGATCGCTAAAAAAGCAAAATCAGTCCACAAAATATCACCCACAAACATATTTAAGCAGTCATGCAACTGGACAGATAGCTCTCTGCCGAGTTCCCATGACTGCTGTTTGTGAGTGATACATGTCTGAGAATTGCGACCCGAATTTGGATTAACTTCGGCGATCGCAAGCTCTAATTTTGTGGTCGTTGTATGTAAGGCGAGGGCAAAACTTTTGGTCATGAAAAAACTGAGAAGATGTCTCCAGAATTCAGCCTAGAAATCACCATTAGAACTTATTGCCACCACTGCCAGTGTCAGCAGCGCCAGTATCTGCTGCACCCGTATCAGCTGCTCCATTGGATTCAGAATCTTCAGGATCGTTATAGCTGCCCATTGGTCGTCTACGTCCAAAGCGTCCCATCGGAGTACGCTTGCGAAACTTACGCGCATACGCTTGGTTGCGAAGAGCTTTTTCTTTTTTCTGATTGCGGCGCTTAGCCATTTTAAACCGTTATACCGTTTACACATTGAGTCTATTTAAGCTAGCACAAAACGTGCATCTCTCAATCAATCCATTCGTTATCTAGTTTTTGATCGCGAAACAAAATGCGGTCAAAACCTTCACTGAGGGTGGGTGGGTGGTAGGAGAGGTGGCGGTACATTTCAATCACAACATCTTCAGGGACTTGGCGATCGCGAGTTTCGTTACGCGATAAGCATATCCAGAGTGGCACATCTAACCAAAGTCCTGTGATTGGCTTAAGGTCATATTGTTTGGCAAGGGCGATCGCATCTTGACGATACTCGCGCTTATAGTTTGTGGCATCATATATTACAGATTGTTGCGATTTGGCAGCGTTTGCAAATTCTAGTTGTACCTGCGCCCATATTTCTGCCCAAACGCCTTGCGTGGTCGCCGATCCATACAATGTTTCGCGAATGCGATCGGGGCAGATTAGTTGAGTTTGCGTATAACTATTCTGATTAGCAGCCCGCAGCAGCTGCTCGGCGATCGTTGATTTGCCACTTGCGGGTACACCAATCAGGATAATTGCGCTTGCCATTCCAAAAAATGCTAAAGAAGTTTTCTAACTATAGCAATCTCAAAACAACCTCACAAAAACTAACCACAAAAAGCTTAAGCAGCACCAAAAAATTATGTCCACACTTTACGACTTCAAAATTACGAACATTGATGGTCAGCCAGTCGATCTCGCTCAATACAAAGGTAAGGTTGCTCTTGTTGTCAACGTTGCTTCTAAATGTGGCTACACGAAGCAGTACAAAGGACTTGAGTCGCTCTATCGTGAATACAAAGACAAGGGCTTTGAGATTCTTGGCTTCCCTAGCAATGACTTTGGCGCTCAGGAGCCAGGCACTGAGGCAGAGATCAAGAGCTTCTGCTCTCTCACCTATGATGTTACTTTTGATATGTTTAGCAAGGTTGCTGTCAATGGCTCTAGCATCTCGGACGTTTATAAATATCTCACCGAGACAACAGGCAGCCAAGTGCAGTGGAACTTCAACAAGTTTTTAGTCGATAAGGAAGGCAAGGTCGTTAAGTATTACGCGTCTGGCGTTTCTCCTGAAGACGCTGGACTCCGTAAAGATATCACCGCACTTTTGGGTTAAACATTTAGGCTAAATATAAACGTCACTAAAAAGGGGAGAATGCGATGCATTCTCCCCTTTTTTATCGGTTAGGATTAAGCGATCGTGTTTAAGCTCACACAGAAATAAATAATATTTCTGTAATCTGGTTACTAAGAATATAGATTTGCCCTCATGACTAGAACTAAAAAAGACTTAATCAAGAAAAATCCAGAGACTGATGTAGAAATAACTGATGTAGAAATAACTGTTGAGTCATCTGAGCCAGTAGTGGTGACTCTAGAATCTGGTCTAGATGTAGATACTTCTGTACTAAAAACCAATGTCGTAAGAAACAAGCAATCTAATCAGCAAACTGAGAAGATATCTGAGAAGCCAATTGACCGATCGCTATATTTTTTCAATCGTGAATTAAGCTGGATTGCTTTTAATAAGCGGGTCTTAAATGAAGGTCTTGATGCGCGGACACCATTGCTAGAGCGAGCCAAGTTTTGTGCGATTTTTAGTGCTAACCTTGATGAATTTTTTATGGTTAGGGTTGCGGGGGTGAAAAAAAAATTTGCAGAGCAGTTTGATCTCGTTACTGATGATGGACTGAAACCAGACAAACAATTGCAAGCAATTCGCGAAGCTCTAGTGCCACTTGTAATTATGGAGCATGAGTTTTTTGAGAAGACCCTGCGTCCAGAATTGCATAAGCATGGCGTGAAGCTGCTCGATTATAAAAATATTGATAAGAAACATCAGCACTATCTCAAGACCTATTTCCAAGAAAAATTATTTCCTGTACTGACTCCATTGGCGGTTGATCCTGCTCATCCATTTCCCTATATCTCTAATCTTAGTCTTAACTTAATCGTGATTGTGCGCGATCGCGAGACGGGTGAGCAGAACTTCGCGAGAGTAAAAGTGCCAAGTGTGTTACCTCGGTTTGTGAAGATTCCTGAGACTGCTAATCATACGTTTGTGCCTTTAGAGCAGGTAATCGCCAACAATCTGGAAGCATTGTTCCCAGGAATGGAGATTCTCAGTTATTATCCATTTCGGATTACGCGTGATGCTGAGCTGGATATCGAAGAAGAAGAAGCGGATGATTTGATTTCGGCTTTGCAAGAAGAGTTACGCAAGCAGAAGTTTGGGGCTGTGGTGCGGATGGAAATTGCGAATGATATACCGACTGATATTCGCAAAGAGTTGATCGAGCAGTTGGGTATTACCGAAACAGATGTTTATGATATCCCAGGGTTAATTGGTCTAGGCGATCTGAGCGCGATCGCTTTTTTGCCCATGCCTAAATATCAGGATCAATCTTGGAAATCAGTTACGCATCCACGATTGAAAGCGGCAAGTGAAGAAAAAAATATTTTCGATATCATTCGCGAAGGAGATTTTGTTGTTCATCATCCCTATCAGTCTTTCACGACTACTGTGCAGCGATTTATCGAAGAAGCGGCAAATGATCCTGATGTACTAGCAATCAAACAGACTTTGTATCGTACTTCTGGAGATTCACCAATTGTTCATGCATTGATTAGGGCTGCTGAGAATGGGAAGCAGGTTGCTGTATTAGTTGAACTAAAGGCAAGATTTGATGAAGCGAATAACATTCTCTGGGCAAGGAAGTTAGAGAATGCTGGAGTTCATGTTGTTTATGGGCTGAAGAACCTGAAGACGCATACTAAAACGGTTCTGGTGGTAAGACAAGAAGGCGATCGCTTAGTCCGCTATGTGCATATTGGTACGGGTAATTACAATCCTAAAACCGCCAGATTTTATAGCGATCTCGGTATATTCAGCTGCTGCGATGCTCTCGGTGCGGACTTAACTGAGTTGTTTAACTATCTCACTGGTTATTCACGTCAGCGAGACTATCGCAGGCTTTTAGTTGCGCCTGTGAATATGCGCGAGAAGTTTTTGCATTTAATCCAGCGCGAAATCGAACATCAAAAGCAGGGTTATCCTTCTTATATTATTGCGAAGATGAATTCTCTGGTTGATCCTGAAATTATTAGTGCGCTTTATGAAGCTTCGCAAGCAGGTGTGAACATTGATCTGATTATTCGCGGTATGTGCTGTCTGCGTCCGAAGGTCAAGGGATTAAGCGATCGCATTCGGGTGATTAGTGTAATTGGGCGATTCCTAGAGCATTCGCGTATCTTCTATTTTAGCAATGGCGGCAAGGAGCAGGTGTATATCGGCAGTGCCGACTGGATGCCACGAAATCTTGACGCTCGTGTTGAAGTGATCACACCCATTGAAGACTTGTCATTGGTAAAGGAACTCAAACAAATCCTCGAAATTGTGTTAGCGGACAATCGACAAGCATGGGATTTAAAATCTGATGGAACATATATCCAAAGAACTCCGAAGGATGGAGAGCCTGAAATGAGTTCTCAAAAGCACTTCATGTCGCAGGGCAGACCTGAATTTGCATAGAAATGTGTGGCGATCGCTAGTTCTTGAATAGGTAGTTCTTGAGCTGGCGATTTATTGTTTTAACCATGCCCGAAATTCTCGACACAAAGCGCTCATCGGCAGATTGTCACTGCGTTCTAAAAATAGCGAAATCCCCTCGATAATTGGAATTGATGGGAAAACTAAACTAATTTCAGAACTTACATATTTCCCATTCTGAAATAGATTAATTTCTAATTTGCCGTTCCTAATTCGCCAAATTTCGGCAATTCCCAAAGCTTCATACGCGCTCATTTGAGTTTGTGAAGTTAAATCGACTTCAATCGCCAGATCAGGAACAGGATCAACCTCTAGATCAATACGCTTCATGCCGATCACCGCTCGATAGTTCTGGATGTAAAAGCAATCATCTGGTTCCAGTCCTGCTTGCATTTTGCGATTTTTGAAGGTTGTAGAACCTAAAGATTCCCAATCTAAATCAAGTTCATTTAGCAAAACTACTAATAAATGCGAAATCAGCATTTTATTGCGTTCATGTTGTGGTAGCGGCATTCTAAACTCTAAAACTCCTTTGTAATAAGCAACATGTGAATGCCGATGTTCTCCTAAATCTTCGAGAATATCTTCAAACTCCTGCCAACCAACCCCATCAAGGATGACTCGTTGTCCTTCTTGTAATTGAATTTGGGCGATCGCTATTTTTACAGGCATAACTACCACAGTTTGATCTTTAATATATTTCTCGGATTATACACATTTTTCCCTAAACCTAAAAATATGGGTCGCTTACTATGCGGGCAACCCATATTTCTAGATAAAGCTACTTAATTCCTTTGGTTTGACACCGAGTTTTTGGAACATATCTGCATCATCTTGCCAATCTGGATTAGCTGTAGTTAATAACTTCTCGCTGGAAAAGATAGAATTTGCACCAGCGAGGAAACATAGAGCTTGGTCAGAAGTACTCAGTCGATCGCGTCCTGCGGATAGCCTGACAATCGCTTTGGGCATAAGTATACGCGCTGTGGCAACCATCCGAACTAACACTAAAGGATCGATATCTTCAAGATCGCCAAATGGAGTTCCCTTAACAGCTGAAAGAGCATTAATGGGAACTGATTCTGGTTGAGGAGATAGATTCGCAAGAGTATGCAAAAGATCAATGCGATCGCGATCAGTTTCACCCATACCCACGATGCCACCGCAGCAAACTTGGATACCTGCCGCCGCGACATGCTGAATTGTCTCAAGGCGATCGCGATAAGTTCGGGTCGTGATAATTTCAGGATAAAAATTTTCAGAAGTATCAAGATTATGATTATAAGCAGTCAAGCCTGCTTGCTTGAGTTGTTGAGCTTGGTCAGGACGCAACATACCCATGGTTACACAGGCTTCCATTCCCAGACCCGACACTGCCTTAACCATTTGTAACACGCGCTCAAACTCTTCTCCATCAGGAGCATTACGCCAAGCTGCACCCATACAAAAGCGGGTGGCTCCATGCTGTTTTGCTTCTTTTGCTTGACTAACTACCTCATCAAGTGGCAATAGCGGATAAGTCTCGACCCCAGTTGGATAGCGCGCACTTTGAGGACAATACTTACAATCTTCAGGACAACGACCTGACTTGATATTTGAGAGCGTACACATCTGCACTGTGTCAGTTTGGTGGTGCTGACGATGGACTAATTGCGCCTCAAATACTAGAGATAACAGAGGCTGATAATAGAGCTTGGTAACGGATTCAAGTGAAATCAAGAGAGTATTTATGCTGAAAATTCAAAGATGGCGATCGCCATTGTACTGTGAACTTATTCTATTTTTTTTATTTTTTAGTTTAATCGCAATTACGATTGCTATATTGGTTAAGTAGCTATGTATAAGTAGTCTTAAAAGCCTTAAATTCTACAAGCGTCACTCGCGTAGCGGGCAAACCACGCTCTGGTTTTGGTTTTTAGCGATGCTGAGCTATTTATGTAGATTCAAAGATAAAGACCTAAATGATTCCTGCCCCAGAGCCATCTGATGAACTGGAAAGAGTTGCGGCTCTGTACCAATGCAATATTTTAGATACCGAGCCAGAAGCAGGCTTTGACGATATCACGCAGTTGGCTGCTTATATTTGTCAAACTCCGATCGCCTTAGTTAGTTTGGTCGATAAAGATCGGCAATGGTTTAAGTCAAGAGTGGGAATTACTGAGACAGAAACACCCAGAAAATTAGCTTTTTGTGCTTATGCAATTCTTCAAGATGAAATTTTTATTGTCCCTGACACTTTAAAAGATGAAAGATTTGCTAATAATCCTCTTGTTTCCTATCCACCAAGCATTCGCTTTTATGCGGGAGTCCCGATTAAAACTGTCGAAGGATATCCACTGGGAACTCTCTGCGTAATCGATAGTCAACCTAGAGAACTTAATCAAGAGCAGATATTAGCCCTTAAGTCTTTGAGTAGACAAACTAAATATCTTATTGAAACGCGCCGTAGTCTAAATGAAATTAGTCGCTTATCTATACAAACTAAAGCTAAACCTTTAGAAGGTAAGTTTTTAAGGAAAATTGGATTTTGGACAGGTATAGCTGCTTCAATGGTGATCGGGGTGGGGATAATTTCTTATATAAGTTTAAGTAACTTAGAAAAGACTAATACTGCATTTTTGCAGCAACAGGATTTGATAGAGAGAGTTAATCGACCGCTTAATCATCTGCGTGATTTAAAAGTGGTGATTCAGGATTATTTACTTTTAAATAAGCAAGAAAGCCTAGCAAAATATGAAGTTTTAGCTTTGCAATTGGAGCAAGAATTGCAAACTCTTCAGCAACTGCCAGTGAAGAGTGATCAGGATAAAGTATATAAATTACAAGATGTCGATCAGTACAGAGAAACGATAGATATTTTAACTAAATCCGTGCGAGAAGGGCTGAGAGAATCCCGCCGCGTCATCGTACTACACCAAACTAAGAGTATCGAGTCTGCCAAAAAACAAGTGTTAGATCAGACTACTCAAGATGTTCTCGATCTTGCGGACACACAACTCGAAAAACTACGCGATCGCGAAAAAAATAACTTGACAGAGTGGTTGCAAAAGCGGCAAATTTTCAATCGGAATTCGATCGATATTTCCTTAATTACTTTATTAGCAACTCTAGGTGTGATTGGTTTATTATTTTATTCTGTCTATCGCGAGATGATGAGCCGCCGCCAACTAGAAATGAATCTTGAGCAGGAGCGCGATTTTTCGGTTGCTGTCTTAGATACAGTGAGCGCACTTGTGTTTGTCTTAGACAAAGAAAGTAATATTGTTCGTTTCAATCGTGAATGTGAGCGAGTGACGGGTTATCGCTATGAAGAGGTACGAAATCAAAGCTTTGGAAAGATTTTTTTGTTGCCTGAAGATGTTAATTCAATTCGTGACACTTTTGCTCAATCTTCAAATCGAAATTCACTAAATTCTTATGAAAATTATTGGATCACGAAAGATGGCAGTCATCGTCTGATTGCATGGTCAACCACGGCGTTGCTCAGTCAAGACAGCAAGATTAATTACATCATTGGCACTGGGCTAGATGTTAGCGATCGCAAACTTGTTGAGGAAGAAATCCGCTTGCAAAATTGGCGATCGCTGGTTTTTTCTAAAATCACTCTAAAAATTCGACAATCACTGAATATCAATGAGATTTTGAATACCACTGTCTCTGAAGTACGAAGATTTCTCAAAGCTGATCGGGTCATTGTTTATCGCTTTAATGGAGAATGGGAAGGTCATGTGGAAGTCGAGTCTGTAGAGCCGACTTGGCGAACTTCGATGGGATCTGACATTCGAGATATGTGCTTTCGGAATGGTTTATGGGATGACTATCGACAAGGAAAAAAAGTAATAAATGATGATATCGCTAATTCAGATAGTCCTGATTGCTATAAAAAATTGATGGCGCAATTTCAGGTGCAAGCTAATTTAGTGGTGCCAATTGTGGAGAGCGATCGCCTATGGGGATTGTTGATTGCACATCAATGTAGTGAACCGAGGCACTGGCGTAGCTTTGAGGTTGACTTTTTGAGTGAGATTGGTAATCAGGTCGGGATTGCGCTCTATCAAGCAACACTGTTAGAACAAGAAATCCAACGCCGTAGACAACTTTTGCAACAAAATATAGAGCTGGAAGAGGCTCGTCATGAGGCTGAAGCTGCCACAAAAATGAAAAGTGCTTTTCTCGCGACCATGAGCCACGAAATCCGTACACCGATGAACGCTGTGCTAGGGATGACAGGGCTACTTGCCGACACAGAGCTTTCGGGTATCCAAAGAGATTTTGTGGAGACGGTGCGAGTTAGCGGTGAAAACCTGCTCACGTTAATTAACGAAATTCTGGACTTTTCTAAACTAGAAGCCAATGAAATGGAATTGGAAGAGATTAACTTCGAGCTGAGTAATTGTGTTGAAGAAGTCGCTGATCTCTTGGCGATGCTTGCTCAAGCTAAAGGCTTAGAATTTGCCTCACTAATCCATCAAAATGTACCACTCTATCTATGTGGTGATGTATCGCGTCTACGCCAAATATTAACTAATCTAGTCAGTAATGCTATCAAATTTACTTCAGAAGGTGAAGTGATTATCAAAGTCTCTTTAAAATCAGAAACTGAGTCTATGGCAGATATCGAGTTTAGAGTCTTCGATACTGGCATTGGTATCGCTCCTATATCTCAAAGCAAACTTTTTCAGCCTTTTACGCAAGTTGATGCTTCGACCACGCGCAGATATGGCGGGACTGGCTTGGGACTGGCTATTTGCAAACAAATTGTTGATCTGATGGGTGGAGAAATTGGCATTGATAGTGAAGAGGGCAAAGGTTCCCAATTTTGGGTAACGATTCCATTTGCTAAACAACCTATCGGTGCGATCGCGGATTTAAAACCTCGCCGTGAAATCAATCTCAAGGATATTCGGGTCTTGGTTGTTGATGATAGTGAGACCAATTGCAAAATTTTGACCTATCAACTAACTGCATGGCAGATGCGAGTTGATGCGGTGCAGTATGCATCTGATGCCATTCTTGTGTTGCGTGCGGCGATCGTTGAAGGCGATCGCTATCAGTTAGCCATTTTAGATATGCAAATGCCTGACCTTGATGGTGAGATGCTCGGCGCACAAATCAAAGCCGATCCAAGCTTAAACGATACTAAACTAATCATGCTTACCTCGCTTAATCAAAAAGGTGGTATCAATCGAGTTAAAGAACTTGGATTTGAGTTCTATCTAGTTAAACCGATCAAGCAATCTCGATTACTCAATGCTTTGATGGAAGTAGTTGCTATAAGTAATGGTCATGATGAGGATAAATCTTCATCTCAAGATCGTTCTACATTCTCATCAAATCCATCAAAAGTTTCGGAGTCTTTAACAAGAAAGTATTCTAAACTAAAAATCTTGATTGCGGAAGATAGTCCGATCAATCAAAAAGTTGCATTACATCAGTTACGCAGTTTTGGTTATGACGCAGATGTGGCAGGCAATGGTAAAGAAGTTCTCGAATTACTAAAATGTATCCATTACGATATTATCCTGATGGATTGTCAAATGCCAGAGCTAGATGGCTATGAGACCACGATCGCCATTCGCAAGCTAGATATAGACAAGAAAAATACCGTGATTGTGGCAATGACGGCTAATGCCATGAAGGAAGATCGCGATCGCTGTATCGCGGTGGGTATGGACGACTATCTCAGTAAACCGATTCGCAAAGAAGACCTCGCTCAAAAGATTGCCGATTGGGAGTCAAGAATTTCTACAGCGATCAATATTGATGAAAAAGAAATTACTAACACTTCTGACAATATCTCTGAGTCCTTGCCATTAATTGACTGGACATATATCGATGAGATTGTTGATGGCAACGAAGAATTTAAGCATGAACTTTTACAAACTTTTTTTAAAACAACATCTGAAAACTTAGCGCAACTCCATAAAGCGATCGCTCTAACTAATCATGCCGAAATTGAACAAATTGCCCATTTTATCAAAGGCTCTTCTGGTAATTTAGGTATGTCATCAATTTATGCGATCGCCAATGATCTAGAAAAACTTGGTCGCAATCAAATCTCAGATAACACTGAGGAATTATTGAAAAAAATGCAAGGCTTATTTTTGCAAATTCAAGATATCTATTCTCAACAATAAGTAACCTTAAAACCAAAACC
>JANXUJ010000109.1 GCA_025356295.1 Cyanobacteriota bacterium | reverse complement strand
GCGAGCAACACAAGTTCTGAAGTTTTAAATTTAATTAGAGTTAGAATATTAATAATAAATTAGTCATTCAACTAGAGTAGAGCGATGACTCAAGCAATAGTTAGACCGTTAGTAGGTGCGATCGCCAAACCAGACATCGTCTGGGAGAGATTACCTACAGATTTTATTTTACCTGATGATCCTGTGGAAAGTATAGCTCAGCCCTTTGTAGCCGCCGCCTTGACCGAAAGTCTTGGTCTTGACGGACGCATCACGCCAGAGATGCTTATCGTCTCTAATATGGCTCTTGTCGCCAGACTTAATCAAAAAACCACTGTCAAATCCCCCGATTGGTTTTATGTTGCTAAAGCTAGCCCGCTTGTGGGCGGACTAATTCGGCGTAGCTATACACCGCATACTGAGGGAGAAATACCTGCGATCGTCATGGAGTTCCTCTCGGAAGAAGAGACAGGGGAATACTCGATGCGTCCTGTATTTCCATATGGCAAGATGTGGTTTTATGAACAGATACTCCAAGTTCCTATCTATCTAATTTTTGATCCCGAAGATGGCAGATTAGAAATTCGTAAACTCGCCACATCTGGCAAGTACGAACTGCAAACCCTCGATCAAAACAATCGATATTGGATCGAGTCTTTGGGTTTATATATCGGTCTGTGGTACGGCTCAAGGATGGAACAAACCTACTATTGGCTCAGGTGGTGGGATATCTCAGACAGCCTGTTGCTCTGGGGAACAGAAAAACTAGAACAAGAGCATCAGCTACTTGAACTCGAACAACGCCGCGCCGAAGCCGAAAAGCAACGTGCTGATCTAGCTGAACAAGAAATTTTGCGATTGAGACAGCTAATAGCTGAATCTCAAAACAAATAAAAATAAGTTCACCCCCCAAAAAACCAGATTGTGTGTCGCCCGCTTTGCGGGCGACACACAATCTGAGTTTGTTTTTTAATTACGCTGAGTTACTTAATGCAGAAAATGACGTACGCCTGTGAGTACCATGATCAAGCCAAGCTCATCGGCGGCTTTGATTGAATCAGCGTCACGCATACTACCCCCTGGTTGGGCGATCGCTATAATTCCTGCGGCTGCCGCAGTACGCACTGAGTCATCGAATGGGAAGAAGCCATCGCTAGCGAGGAATGCACCTTTAACTTGTTCACCCGCTTGATCGACGGCAATTTTGATCGAACCAACTCGATTCATTTGACCTGCACCAATACCAATAGTAGTTAAGTTTTTGGTAATCGCGATCGCATTAGATTTGATGTGGCGACAGATTTTCCAAGTGAAGATTAACTCTTGCAGCTGCTCAGGTGTTGGCTGCTTTTGAGTAACCACTTGCCAATTCTCTGGCTGGACAGCTTCGTCATCCGTTCTCTGTACTAGCATTCCCCCCGAAATCGTTTTCACTGTCTCATGAGAACTCTGTTTGAAATCAGATAGAACTAATACACGCAGATTTTGCTTTTTGCCTAAGATTGCTGCCACACTTGGCACACAGGCAGGTGCGACTACACATTCTAAGAAGGTGCTAGTCAAGAGTTTGGCTGTCTCTTCGTCAATCGGACGGTTGAGCGCGACAATCCCACCAAAAGCGGAAGTGGAATCAGCATCAAAAGCTTTTTGATACGCTTCGGCAATTGTGGGTGCGATCGCTACACCACAGGGGTTATTGTGCTTAATGATCACCGCGCAGGGTTGCTCATCGCTAAACTCAGCAATGATACTACGCGCTGATTCGAGGTCAAGTAAATTATTGAAGCTAAGTTCTTTACCTTGCAATTGTTGCGCTGATGACCATCCTTTGGGAGTGGCTCCAACTTGATACCATGTGGCGGGTTGATGGGGATTTTCGCCATAGCGTAGAGGCTTAGGATTGTTGCAGAGCAGAGTGTAGGAAGATGAAATTGTATTTAGAGATTTTTCTGGAGATTTTTCTTCTGAATCACTGGTCAAATAATTGGCGATCGCTGCATCATATTCCTGTGTATGTTGAAAAGCAGCGATCGCGAGTTGTTTACGAAACTCTAAAGTTGTCACCCCGTTATTAGCTTTTAGTTCAGCTAAAAAGGCTGGATATTGGCTAGGGCTGGACAAGACGGCGACATGCTCATAATTTTTTGCTGAGGCGCGAATCATGGCTGGACCACCAATATCGATGTTTTCGATTGCATCTTCTAGGGTGACATTGGGCTTAGCGATCGTCTCCGCAAATGGATAGAGGTTGACGACCACAATCTTGATCGGTTGAATCTGATTGTCATCTAAATCTTGTTGATGTTCAGGTAGTTCAAGTCTTGCCAAAATGCCGCCATGGATACGCGGATGCAGAGTTTTGACCCGTCCTCCCAAAATTTCGGGTGCGCCTGTGTAGTCAGAAACTTTAGTAACTTCAATCTCGGCAGCTTTGAGAGCCTTAGCAGTGCCACCGCTACTGATTAGCTGGTATTGGTAGGTGATTGATAGTTCACGCGCGAGGTCGAGCAGTCCTGTTTTGTTGGAGACACTCAAAAGGGCAAGGGGTTTCATGTGGATTGCTATATATTTATTCAGTTTTTTATTTTAAGCCAAGAACTGGTGGTGCGGGGCTTCGCC
>JANXUJ010000098.1 GCA_025356295.1 Cyanobacteriota bacterium | reverse complement strand
GTTGCGCCGCCTTTTCTTTTTTATGGTAAAATTTCAGCAATAAGAAAAAAAGATTCTTGATGACTATTCTGAAACCTGTCCTTATAGTATTGATAAGATTCTCGATCTTGATTGGCTTCCCCGACCTTATCGAATGAAAATATGACATCAGTCACTAGACATAATCGCAATGTAGTTACACCGTTGCTAGAACTGCGTGGGGTTCACAAAAGCTTTGGCACTAATTCAGTCCTAGATGGTGTTGATCTGACCGTGCATACAGGTGAAGCGATCGCTATAATTGGTCCCTCGGGTACGGGTAAATCAACGATTTTGCGGCTTATTTGTGGGTTGATTGCTCCTGATGCAGGAGAAGTTTATATTAATGGCAACTTGGTTGAGAGTGAAGATATACAAGAAGCGAGTTATGGGCTGAGCATCGGGATGGTGTTCCAAAATGCGGCGTTATTTGACTCACTCACAGTTGCTGAAAATATTGGTTTTTCGCTATTTGAACATTCACGTTTATCAAGGCGCGAGATTTATCGACTGGTTGAGCATAAACTGGCGCTAGTTGGGCTAGAAAATATTTGCGATCGCTATCCTAGCGAGTTGTCGGGGGGGATGCGAAAGCGAGTGAGTTTTGCGCGGGCGATCATGGATGATCCGACCACTAAAACTCAAACTAAAAAAGTACTGCTCTATGATGAACCAACCGCAGGACTTGATCCTGTGGCTTCGACAATTATTGAGGATTTGATGCGATCGCTACGAGATCAGCAAGTTTGTGATAGTTATATTGTCGTCACTCACCAAGACAGCACGATCCGCCGTACTGCCGATCGTCTGATCATGCTTTATCGCGGATCGGTGCGCTATGCAGGAAACGTGAGTACAATTGATACGGCTGACAATCCGTATGTCAAACAATTTTTTAGTGGCAGTACTGAAGGTCCGATTCAACTTTTGACTAAGGAGGTATGAGGCTCGTGCAGCGAAAAACATTACGCGATGGTGCGCTTGGCTTATTTATCATCGGTGGAGTGGTTGCTCTTGGGGGCGCATTATTGTGGCTGCGCGGTTTGCAACTAAATAGTTCTAAGTTTACTTTCATGATTAAAATGCCTGATGCCAGTGGGTTAAATACTGGCTCGGTGGTTCGGTTTCGTGGTGTGGAAGTGGGACGCGTAACCTCACTGACAGCCCAAACTGAAGGCGTTGATGTGCAGGTCAGCATCGAAAACTCAAGATTAATTATTCCGAAGCAATCAGTTGCGGAAACTAATCAAAGTGGTTTCTTGGGTAATACCAATATTGATATTTTTCCGCCTAAGGATAAATTAGCGATTAACTCTCGACTGAGTCCTTTAGCCAAAGACTGCGATCGCGAGTTGATCATTTGTCAAGGAAGCGAAATGATCGGCTCTCAGGGTGTTAGTTTTGTAGCTTTGCTCAAGGATTCCAGTGCTACTTTACGCAAAATCAATGATCAAAATCTAGTTGATAGCCTCAATGAAACTCTGGTTGCGGCAAGAACTACAGCAAAGAGTGTCCAAAAGCTTACTGATTCGGCTAATCGTTTAATTGGCAGCTTTGAGACTCAAATCACTAAGTTTGGAGATACGGCTGATGCAATCAGTGGGGCGGCGGCTAAAGTTGGTAATGTCGCTAATAGCGCTCAAGACTTGATTGAGATGAATCGTGAGAAATTAGCGCAAACTCTAGATGGGATTTCGGCAACTTCTAGAGAAGCGCGATCGCTACTGGCCAGTGCCAAGCCTCTATTGAACGACGGCAAGTTTATTGAAAATTTACAAAAGCTCTCTGAAAATGCCGCTGAGACATCAGCAAATCTTCGCAAAGCATCAAGTCAACTCAATGATCCTGCCACGGTTGCCTCACTGCGAGAAACCCTTGACTCAGCGCGGGCTACTTTTGCGAATGCCAAGAAAATTACCGCCGATCTCGATGAATTAACAGGTGATCCCAAGCTTCGCAGCAATATTCGTAATTTGATCAATGGCTTAGGTGGTTTACTGTCCACTGCTCCCAATCTCGATATCACCTCGACTGCCAGTGAATCGCGCCCCAATGAATCGCGTGCTAGTGAACCAACAACATCCGTAGAAGTTGCTCGTACTAAAATTATTAAATCCGCTCCAGACGATCTCGCTAATCGTGAGAAATCGCTGGGTTCGCAAAAAGTGAAAATCAATAGCCCTAAGCCAAATAGCACCATTGGTAAACCTGATGTACTAGAGCTTCTCAATCCTGTTTTCAATCTTGATAGTGCGATCGAGCAATCAAACAATCAATGAATTTACCACCTAGTCAAGTCTGGTTAATTATTGGGATTGCTTTGTGCGTGATCGAGATGCTCGTGCCATTGCCCACATTTTTGATTGCAGGAGCGATGGGATTAGCGGCGATATTTGTCGCAGCGATCGCGATAATCTTTCCCATCCCTGCACTCCAAATCCTAGCTTGGATGCTGATATCAGGAATATTGGTGAGGTTTTCCCGCCGATTTATTCCTAAAGACTCGCATCAACTTAGAGAAGCCAGTGAAGGGATCACGCTCACAGAGATTTTGGCAGGACAGACTGGACGAGTTCAGCATGAAGGAGTCTCATGGAAAGCGAGATGTGATGATCCACAAATAGAGATCTCCTCACAACAACGAGTAATAGTTTTAAGAAGAGTAGGTACAACATTAGTAGTTGTTCCTGAAAGTTGGCTAAATGATCGATAAGAAAAAGGTCACAAAGTGACCTTTTCTCTTGATTTGAAAAATATTTTTTAACCTGATGGACTCAAAGTTTTCCACAAGGTTTTCCACAGATATAGTGCTTTTATCCACAGATTATCGAGGGTTTTCCACAGGTAGTTTTGGCAGACAAAATGTCTCTGCCTTGCTGGTTAAGGATTTGTTAATATGCATCGTATTTCTATTGGGAAAACTTTTTGAAGGTTGATTATTATGAAGATATGTAACTAAAAATAGCTTCAAACCCTCATTCTCTCGAAGCCACTTCATCTATTTATCACTTATGCTTAACTTTTCGTTACGTTGACAAGAACTGCTAGTTACCCACACAATTAAATCCCAGCCTAATAAAAGTGGTTGCGACATTCGGAATAAATCTGTTTAAAATTTGAGGCTTCAGCATGAATACGACCGTCAGCATCCTTGCCGAAATTCCTGAAGAACTGCACGAAACCCTCAAAAGTTATTTAGAGTCACACCCTGATTGGGATCAAGATCGGGTATTTGCAGCCGCTTTATCTTTGTTCTTGTTACAAAATGGTGGTAGCGATCGCGTTGGCACAGCTCTGACTGGATCGCACAGTTATCGCAGCACCGCTAAAGTGTACTTAAATGCTTTGTTTCAACACTCGATTTAGAACTTGTAGCAATTTTAAATGATTTGAGAAAGTGCGCCCCTTCGGGTCGCACTTTCTCAAATCATTTAACCTCACAAATGAAATAGGATTGCTATATCAAATCAAGTGTTAAAACCGATTTTCAATTAGACTGTGAGTTAATTAATCGTCTTAACTTCCCAAACTATGACCACCTCTCAAGCAACCGAAGCTAATCAACCATTAGATGTTCTTGTCGTTGGGGCAGGAATTTCAGGATTAACGATCGCCCATGAACTGGCGATCGCTAAACAATGCCGCGTCTTGGTTGCCGAAGCACAGGATCGAGTGGGAGGTGCAATTACAACTGCTAGCAATGATCAAGGCTATCTCTGGGAAGAAGGACCGAATAGCTTCCAACCCACGCCTGAGCTACTGCGTCTAGCTGTCGATGTTGGGCTTAAAGATGAATTAGTACTAGCCGATGGCAAATTACCACGGTTTGTGTTTCTCAATGGCAAGTTAAATGCACTGCCGATGAGTCCCCCGAGTGCGATCGCGACTAAAGTCTTGACTTGGGGCGGCAAAATTCGTCTAGCTTTAGGTGCGATCGGTTTTGCGCGTCCTGCGATGGCAGGGGAAGAGTCTGTCGATCAGTTCTTTACACGCTTGTTAGGTAAACAAGCCGTTGAGCGTTTAGTGGCTCCTTTTATCTCTGGAGTTTATGCGGGCGATCCTAAGCGGCTCAGTGCTAGCGCCGCCTTTTCTAAAATTGCCCGACTCGAAACTTATGGAGGTTTGCTTGCAGGGGCTATATTGTCGAGCAAAGAGCGCAAATCTAAGCAAATCAACGATCCCAATATCCCCAAAACTAAATCTGGAGAACTTGGCTCTTTTCGACAAGGTATCAAAATGTTGCCTGAAGCGATCGCCACTAAGTTAAGAGCGCAAGGAACACCAGTTAAGCAGCAATGGACTATGCGATCGCTACACAAGCAAGGTGATATCTACAGCGCTAAGTTCGATACTCCAACGGGTGAAGAGATTGTAACAGCGCGATCGGTGGTTCTGACCACACCTGCCTATGTCTCCGCTCAGCTATTAAAAGATTATTTACCAAACGCTAGCCAAGCCTTAAGCGAAATATTTTATCCGACCGTTGCTTGCGTGGTGCTTGCATATCCTAAGAGCGAATTTGCCTATGACATGAAAGGGTTTGGCAACTTAATTCCGCGCACTCAAGGCGTAAGAACTCTAGGTACAATCTGGTCATCTAGTCTATTTGCAGGACGCGCTCCCGAAGGTTGGCAATTATTACTTAACTTTATCGGTGGTACGCTCGATCCTGCTCTGGCTAAGCTTTCGGAACCCGAAATTATCCAAGCTGTGCATCAAGACCTCAAGAAGACGATCCTCCGTCCTGAAACAAAAGCGGAACCAAAGGCGATCGCTGTGCATGTTTGGGATAAAGCGATTCCACAATATGAAATTGGACATTTGCAGCGTCTTGCCACAATTGAGACAGAACTCCAAAAATCTCAAGGGCTATATATCAGTGCTAATTTTATCGGCGGTGTTGCTCTTGGTGACTGCATCAAACAGAGCCTTCAAGATGCAAATAAAATCGCAGAATTTCTAAAATAAATAAAATCCAAAGAAATATTTGAAAGTGCCGCAAAGCGGTACTTTCAAATATTTCTCTAAACCAATTAGTTAGTCAAAGTGCTGTATTTAGGATGATGGTCTTTAATTCCCATACGGCGTAGCCAACGGAAATGTGATGCAAATCCTGCCCAAAAAGACTCATGTTGGTTATATCTGACTCCAAACTCTTGGCAAGTTTGCTCAACTACTCTTGATATTGCTGGATAGTTGACATGACAGATATTTGGAAATAGATGATGCTCAACTTGAAAATTTAGTCCACCAAGAAACCATGTTATGAAGAGATTATTCCGCGAAAAGTTTACCGTTGTCTCAATCTGATGGATCGCCCAATCATTTTCAATCAGACTAGCTTCATTAACTGGGATAGGAAAGCTTGCTTCTTCGACCACATGAGCTAGCTGAAAGACCACACTAAGCATTATTCCTAAAGTTACCGCAACTAATCCATAACTAGCCAAAACCAGTCCTATAGGATGAAATAGCAAAGGAATTACCAACGCAAATGTTAGGAAAAATAACTTGCCGATTAAAAATATGGCAAGGTTTTTTCCTTTAGGACGCGGATAACTGCGATCGCCAATTTTGCCAGTGATCAAACTATAGAAATCATCATAAAAATGCCACTTGATTGCTAATAGACCATAGAGTATCCAAATGTAATAATGTTGCCAATGATGAAATGGAAGTCGTGGGTGAGAAGGAGCTAGGCGACCAAAAATCCCTACCTCTAAATCAGTGTCATAGCCTGCAATATTTACATGGGTATGATGGAACACATCATGCTTCCAATGCCAAATATAAGAACTTCCACCGATTAAATCCAAACTCATTGCCATGAGCCTATTTATCCATAGAGAATTAGAATAAGCACGATGTGCGCCGTCATGCTGAATACTAAATCCAATCCCTGCCATAACTATACCGAGCGCAATACATAAGGGAACGACTTGCCACCATGCCTGAGCAATGCAGACTAATCCAAAATACAGTCCCAAGAAACTAAACAACAAAATTGCTGTTTTTACATACATTTGGGGGCAATCTCGCTGTTTGCGATCGCTGTTTGCAAAAAATTCATCAACCCGCCGCCTTAGTTCGATCTGAAATCCGCTATTCTTACCAAATTTCAAGGTTCCCGCTGGTTCTTTTTCTCGATCTACAAGAAATTGCCGAGACTCGTTCTTATCTTGCATCTTCTACCATTGCTAATAAATATCATGTTCATAATTTACTCATCCATTTTAATTTTAATTATCTAAAGTGTCGCCATACTTTAGATAATTAACATAATTCTAATGTCAAGTGCTAAGTCTCTAAAATAAGCTTTAGAATAAACTCTTTTATCCAGACAGTGATGGTCAACTGATGGCAGACAGTACCCGACAATTTGCATGGATTGTCAAAATCAAAGAAGGTTTAGAAGCTTTATTTAAAGATGGTTAGGACATTTTTGTGGCGGGTGATTTGCTCTGGTATCCGATTGAGGGTAACAATACTTTGCGGCGTGCGCCTGATATGATGGTTGTGTTTGGTAGATCAAAGGCGATCGCGGTTCTTATCAGCAATGGCAAGAAGACAATGTCGTTCCTCAAGTTCCAGTTTTACGATCGCTATGGAGTTGAAGAATACTATCTTTATGATCCACTCAAACTAGATTTTAGTGCCTGGAAACGGAAGGCGATCGCTGGGAATCAGTGATATTTACGGCTGATTGGGTAAGCCCCCGTTTGGGTATCCGATTTGTGATGACTGACAGCGAGTTGGAAATTTATCGTCCTGACGGGCAGAAGTTTTTAAGCTATGTGGAGTTAGTTGGAAACAAAACAAAAAAATTTGCGGCTAAGTTACGCGAGTTAGGGATTAATCCCGATCTTCTTTAAAAGAGTTTTCATAGATATAAAAAAGGGTTGCTCCGCAACCCTTTTTTATATCTATGACGGAGATTAGCGCAAAGCGCTATAGAGCAGCTTCTTTTTTGAGCTTTTCGCGATCGCCTATCTTTGCGGTGGGTGATTGAAGCGCGAAGTAGAGCTTGTTGAGCGCACTGAGATAAGCTCTAGCTGAGGCAACAATCACATCGGTATTAGCAGAATGACCCGAAAGTGTGCCGACATCAGGATGCTTGAGCCGAATGGTTACTTCGCCGAGGGCATCGATACCTGCGGTGACCGATTGAACTGAATACTCGATCAACTGATTTGGTACATTGACGATCAAGTTAATCGCTTTGTAAATCGCATCAACGGGACCAGTGCCAACCGAAACATCAGTGATTTCTTGACCGTCAGGCATCATCAGCGTAACTGTGGCTGTGGGAATCGCGCGATCGCCACAGCTTACTTGGACTTGTTCGAGCTTGAAGGCTTCGGGTGCATGACGGATTTCGTCATTGACGATCGCTTCGAGATCGCGATCACTAATCTCGCGCTTTTTGTCAGCAACTTCTTTGAACCTCACAAAGGCAGCATTAAGTTCTTGATCTGAGAGTTCAAAACCAAGCTCTTTGAGGCGAGAACTTAAAGCACTGCGACCCGAAAGTTTGCCAAGCACGATCAGATTATCGATCAACCCAATCGACTTGGCATCCATGATTTCGTAAGTGAGGCGGTTTTTTAACACACCGTCTTGATGGATACCAGACTCATGGGCAAAAGCATTTGCACCAACGATCGCTTTATTTGGCTGTACCAACATTCCTGTGAGATTAGACACAAGGCGCGAAGTTTTGTAAATCTGCTTGGTGTCAATATTGCAAAGGGGCTCAGTAGATTCGGTAGGGCGACCAAACAAGTTGTTGAAATAGGTACGCCGAACATGTAATGCCATTACCAACTCTTCGAGAGCCGCATTACCCGCACGTTCACCGATGCCATTAATTGTGCATTCCATTTGACGAGCGCCACTTTTGGCTGCTTCAAGGAAATTTGCCACCGCCAAGCCAAGATCATTGTGACCATGCACTGAGATCACGGCGCAATCAATGTTTGAGACATTTTGCTTCAACAATTTAATCAAATCACCAAACTCGCTGGGCATGATGAAGCCGACCGTATCGGGAATATTAACTGTGGTCGCGCCAGCATTGATCGCCGCTTCGACTACTTGACAGAGATATTCAGGATCAGTACGAGTGGCATCCATTGGCGAAAATTCTACGTCATCGCAAAAAGTCTTAGCATAGGCGACCATTTCCTGAGCAATTTCTAGGACTTCAGACTGAGACTTGCGAAGTTGATATTTTAAATGAATATCAGAGGTAGAAATAAAGGTGTGGATTCGACCATGAGCGGCTGGTTTGATTGCTTCAGCAGCAGCTTTGATGTCAGCTTTGATCGCTCTTGCCAAGCTGCAAATGACAGGACCATTTTCAGTACCAACGGTCGCGGCGATTTTTTGGACGGCTTCAAAATCTCCAGGGGAAGCGATCGCAAACCCAGCCTCGATGATGTCTACACCAAGTCGAGCCAGTTGCTGAGCGATTAGCAGTTTTTGCTCCACGTTAAGGGTTGCACCAGGTGACTGTTCACCATCGCGCAGGGTGGTATCAAAAAAGATAATGCGATCTTGAGCAACGTTTGACTCTTGAAATGTAGTAGACATAAGACTTTAATTCATGAATGTATGTTGTAAAAACGTAACTTTATAATATTAGCCTTTTTTCGATATTTGTAAATCACCCATGAGATGAGAAGGCGATATGCTAGGCTATCTCATCCGTTTAAGATTTTCCGTTTAAGATTTGTGAGGCAACGCATGAAATCTTTGCCTGAGTCCTCAAAGCCTTTCGGCGATCTAGTTAAGGTAGATCGTGCGGATCAACCATTATCAGCTTTGCCAGAGGTCGATCCACGCGATCACTTCACATGGTCGAACTTATTTATAATTTTTAGCATTCCACTTGTGGGTGGATTAATGGGACTAGGACTAATTTATCTAGTTAATCCTCTAGCAATTGGTTGGCTTGTCCCTTCTGATGCTCCTGTTTTTTATTCTAACTCGCTATGGAATATCCCTAAAAACATCTCCCAAATTCAATCAGAGTTAGGGAAGAGTCAGCTTAAGCTAGGCGAAAGTTATAATCTCAAGACAGATGAAATAATTTATACAGTTCTGGAAATAGAAACTCAGAATATTCGCGAAATCCGTATTTATCAGCCAATTCGCGATCGCAGTGAAGAGAAGTTTTTGTTAATAAGTACGATGACGATTGCGGGAATCGATGAGTATTTTGTGCGATCGCCATTACTAAAGTATGCCACTTACGCTATCCCTGAAAAGCTGCAACCAAATCGCAGCCGTCTCCCTCTCAAAAGGTTTTCACCATTAGACAACCCGCCCAGCCAGCATGATGGGGTTTGGTTTACGACCTCAGGAAAAGTCGATGGAATTGCTTATGGACAAATCTATTACTTTGCGACAGATAAGCGATCGCAGTTAGTTGAGCTAGATGCATGGACAAGTGCGGCAGGAGAACTTCCTAAATGGCGAAATGCTCTAGCTAGTAATCCTAGTTCTATCCAATTAGTTGTTAATCAGAGTCAAGAATTTGAACCAACATTCTTGATTTTTCAGCCTGAAGAAGCGATCGCTAATTCTATTCGTAAAATTCAATTGCGACAGGTGACCCTAAATGAAGCGAAGGATCAACCAAAAGCTTATCAAGATGCGCTAGTTATGGCGAGTGTGGGTTTATGGTCACCTGCGCTTGGCAAGTTTGAGCTAATGGTGCAAGAATTGCGATCGCAAGGCAAAACTTTACCGCCCTTTTTGCAAGAGCAGTATGACATGATTGCTTTTCATGCTCAACTCACGGCGATGCGGGCGCAGCAACCAAACTCTAATCTTGGGGAGAAGGCTTTAATTAATATTATCGATGGGCGCTGGGGTGAGGCTTTGGCGATCGCCAATGATCCTGCCTATAAAGGCGATAAGATTGCGGAAATGTTGGCTAGATATCATCCGCATATCTGGCAGAGAGTGATGACGATGCTGACATTTACGGATTCGACAGATATCAAGCTCTGGGGTGGGCTAGTCGTACTGCATCGCAATGGTTTACGCCGTGCTGAATTTTGGCTGCGATCGCAAAAAGTTGATGGTAAGGATTTTAATCAGTTATTGCAACGTCTCGATCTTGCGCCACTTTCTCTCAAACCGCAGCAATTATTGGGAACTGTTACTTATATTGGCAAAGGAAGTGCAGGTGCTGACTGGTTTTTGCCACCGCCAAAACTTGAATCAGGACAAGCATGGTATGAAGTCAGCATCAATCTGATTAAAGATGGTGATAAATGGCGTGGTGAGCCATTCACAGAACTAAGCGATCGCTCATCGATTTTGTTGTGGAGAGTGTTAGGGCTTTCGCTTAATAATAGTCTTGGGGTTGTCTTGTATGGGTCAGATGGCAAATCACAAGCAGCAACTCTAACTGCACAATC
Organism: Cyanobacteriota bacterium; assembly: GCA_025356295.1. Taxonomy (GTDB): domain Bacteria; phylum Cyanobacteriota; class Cyanobacteriia; order Pseudanabaenales; family Pseudanabaenaceae; genus Pseudanabaena. The sequence goes on along the minus strand of JANXUJ010000098.1, from coordinate 35,119 downwards.
TCTCTGGGTTAGCGATGATGGACGTTTAAAGATACTTGCCTCAGGAGAGTCAGTTCTCGCGCCCTTGCTGAGCAAAAGTATTATCCCGCCGCTGGTGACCAGTGGCGGTGCTTTCGATCCACCGAAGGGAACTTCTGTCGATTGGCAAACTCTTTCATCTAAAGTGGTCGAACGCCTAATTCGTACCATGTATAGCGAATTGCAACGTAACGGTCAAGTTTCAATGAGTATCGAAGATTTTGGGGTGTTAGTGCAGCAGCAATGGAAGCTCTCGGCGGTTAATCTCGATGGGTCGGGTAAACCTGCATATCTACTACTGCTCGATCGCACTCAAGTTGATTTAGGCGATCGGCATTATCCTTTAGCGATCGCTTTTTCGAGCGAGGGTTCGCTATTATTTAGTGATATGAGTGGCGGCAAAGTTTGGGTGGATGCTTTACCTAGTAGTACTGAAGGACAAATTCTCACATTTCGGAATGGACGTTACGAAATATGGAATTTTCGCTAGTTTAAGTCCATTAGTCTAAAAGAGTTTTAAAATCTCTAAACCTCAAGCCACTTATCAATTAGACCGCGTGGGGGAATCACTTCAATCCTTTTTTGGTTGATATCGACAAAAGGAGCGATCGCTTCGACAAAAGGAATTAACTCTACCTCATTGTTTTCCAGATTACGCACTTCTAACAGATCATTTCCTGCGGAGAGGATGCCAATCACCTCGCCCAAAAGCTTCCCTGTCGGTTGATGAAATACATTACAGCCAACTAAGTCCGCAATCATATATTCGTTATGTCCGAGTGTAGGGCGATCGCTAGTAGGAATTAGCATCACATAGTTGCGTAAATCTTCAGCGCGATCGCAATTATCAATTCCTTCGAGACGCACCACAAACAGATTCTTTTTACCAGCTATTTCGCGTCCCGAAATCATCATGATCTCTTGTGGCTCTTCTTTCTCAGAAGCCGCAATCCAGCGTTTACCTGCTTTTTCAAACCTCTCAGGAAAATCCGAATAAGACAATATTCTCATTTCACCCTTCAGTCCTTGCGGTGAAACGATTTTGCCAATTACTAACCAGTCTTCTGTCATAAATTTATTGATTCGGTAGTGCTAAAAATTGTAGGTTTTCATAACATTCTTTCTATTTGGGCTAACGCATCAAATGCAGCGGCACGTTCTGCTTCTTTTTTGCTAGAAAAATTTTGCCGACTCTGACCATATAAGCGATCGCCAACATATACTTTAGACGCAAATTCGGGCGTGTGATCAGTTCCACCCACTTTTTCGGTGACATATTGCGGCAGAGTATGACCAATATAAGACTGCACCCATTCCTGTAAACGATTTTTGGCATCAAGATCAGCGCGGAAATTTACTAACTCTGGCGGCACTGAACGAAATAACTGCTCTACAAAAGGTCGCACAGACTCAATATCACAATTACGATCAAGATAAAAAGCACCAATCACTGCCTCAAATACACAGCTCAAGAGATTTTCACTCTTGTTGCCGCCATCACGCAGCGCTCCTTTACCTAACAAAATTTGGGTGTCAAGTCCGAGTGCGATCGCAAAACTAGCTAGCTGTTTTTCGTCTACCAAGGCTGCACGGCGGCGAGTTAGTTCGTCTTCACCTATATCTAAATTTTCACGATAGAGATAGGAACCACTCAAAAAGTTTAGAATTGCATCGCCCAAAAACTCTAAACGCTCATTGTCTGCTCCCACATGCGGATGTTCATGAACATAAGAGCGATGGGTCAAAGCCATCTGTAATAAATTTTGATTACTAAAAACAAATAAATTTTTCATTCTAGAGCCGCGCGGCTTACTGCTTTGCTTTTTCTTTCTGCTGTTGTTTTTCTTGACGTTTCTCCGCTTGTTTGTCCTTCTCTTTCTGCTTTCTCACAGCATCCTTTTGATCTTTTGCCGCTAGTTCAGCTTTGTGCTTAGCTTCTCTTGCTTCTTCCTCCTTTTTCTGTTGATAGTAGGCATAATCCCCTGCATACACGCACAAATCACCGTCACGGATTTCAACGATTTTGTTAGCGACTTGGGAGATAAAGTATCGATCATGAGAAATAACTGCCACCGTACCTTCATATTCCCGCAAAGCTGCTTCTAGCATTTCTTTAGCAGGGATATCAAGATGGTTAGTCGGCTCATCAAGGATCAGGAAGTTTACAGGAGTCAGCAGCATCTTGGCAAGGGCGAGACGCGCTTTTTCGCCGCCGCTGAGATCGCGAACATTTTTATGGACAGTGTCGCCGCTAAACAAGAATTTTCCGAGAATACCGCGTACTTCTTCATGAGTAAGCTTTGGGAAGTCATCATGGATAGTGGCAAACACATTTTTGCGTAGATCGAGAGCTTCAGCTTGATTCTGCTCAAAATATCCAACTAATACATTATGTCCAAGTTCGATTTCACCTTCGTTATAGTCCTCTTTGCCAACTACCATGCGTAGTAGAGTTGATTTCCCTGCTCCATTTGGCCCCAAAAAAGCCACGCGATCGCCTCTTTCGATTTCCAGATTTGCACCCAAAAATAGAATCTGATCTCCATAAGCATGGGTGAGGTCTTTCACTTCGACCGTGACGCGTCCACTCCGAGAGGCGGGTGGGAAATGAAACTTGAGACCGCGTACATCACCGTCAGGAGCTTCGATGCGATCAATTTTGTCGAGTTGCTTTTCGCGACTCTTGGCTTGCGTACTGCGAGTAGCACTTGCTCTAAAGCGATCGACAAATACTTGTTGTTTTTCAATATATTTTTGTTGGCGTTCAAAAGCGGCTCCCTGTGCAGCTTTAGCTTCAGCTTTTTGAGCAAGATAAGAAGAATAATTACCCAAATAAGTACTTGATACGCCGCGCTCGGTTTCGACAATCGAGGTGCAGAGACGATCTAGAAACTCACGGTCATGGGACACAATCACCATCGGCGTGCTGAGCGATCGCAGATATTTTTCTAACCATTCGATAGTTTCCAAATCTAAGTGGTTAGTCGGTTCATCTAGCAGTAACAAGTCGGGCGATTGTAGCAAAATCTTGCCTAAGCCCATTCGCATTTGCCAGCCGCCGCTATATTCACTTACAGAGCGATCGCAGTCCTCAGCTTTAAATCCCAGATCAGGTAAAAGCTTGTCGATACGGCTTTCAAGTTCATAACCATTGCAGTCTTCAAACTTACGTTGGAGACGATCCATCTGCTTGATGATTGGCTCATAATCTTCACCATCTTTGAGGTTTTCTAGGTGATGATGTACCTTTTCAAGTTCTTTTTGGGTTTCCCGAACTTCTTGGAATGCTTGCCACATTTCTTGTTTGACAGTTCGCGTCTCCTCAACATCAAATTCTTGACTGAGATAAGCGATTTTGAGGCTAGTCGGACGCACGATCTGCCCCGATGTGGGTTCAGTCTCCCCTGCAATAATTTTTAGTTGTGTTGATTTCCCTGCGCCATTTACGCCGACCAAACCAATGCGATCGCCTGTTTTGACTTCCCAGTTCACGTCCTTAAGGACTTCACCAGTGGGATAAATTTTTTGAATGTGTTCAAGACGAAGCATAGGTTTGGGGTAGCAACAAAACTTAACTTTTTATTAAGATTAACATTTTTTTGTAACAAATGCATCAATCCACGCGTTAATCTAACACCGAGATCAAAACACACCCAAAAGTTATGGAACTATCCGATATTTCTGACGTTATTGAAGAGCATAACGAAGAGTCAGGCGATCAAAATAAACCCACTGATCCGCAAGAAGAGAAAAAGCAGAAAAACAAAAGCCAACTGAATAATTACGTTGCCATCACCGTGGTTTTGTTTGTTACTTTTATGGGCGTATGCAAAGTCAAAAGTGACAATGTGGTTCAGGCTATGCAAAAAGCCCAAGCCGATCGCATTGATACATGGTCATTTTATCAAGCTCGAAATATGCGAGCTGAGATTGCCAAATCGACAGTTGCACAGCTAAAGTTGCAAGCTCTGGCTCTACAAGCCCAAGTACAGCAACCCAATCTCCGCGCTAACTACAACATAGAAATCGCCAAAGAAATCGCTAAGTACGAAGCGATCGCCGCGAAGCAAGACAAAGAAAAAGATGGATTGCAAAAACAAGCTCAGGATAGCGAAAAACTGTACGATCAACTGAACGTCCATGACGACCAGTTTGACTTGTCAGAGGCTGCATTTGCTCTCGCGATCGCTTTACTCGCGATGACTTCACTCACTCAAAAAGGTTGGCTCTATGGAGCCGCGATGGTTCCTGCCGCCTTTGGACTATTCATGGGACTCGCAGGGCTACTAAACTGGGATTATCATCCAGATGCGTTGACTAAAGTTTTATCAGACAACCAAATTCACGAGCCAGTCCAAAAGACTTATCAACCAATTTCAAGCTTGCCTCAGTCTGAGCCAAAGATTCAAATTTTTTAAGTAGCTAGCCGCAATTAAATATAAAACCCCCAATACCTATACTGTCCGCTGCGCGGACAGTATAGGTATTGAATTTGATTTTTTTAATTATGCCTAGCTACTTCGCAAAATCTCTTACCAAAGTATTAAACTAACTAGATTATGAAAAACTTTATCCAAAATTTACTTCGCTATCCCAAATTCTTAGCTCTAATTACTGGTGGCGTTCTGTCTGTTGTCATTGCGCCGATCATTCCCTTACTCAACAAGCCCGTCACCGCGATCGCTATGATTTCGGCGATCGTTAGCGGTTTTATCGGTGTATCACTGGTATTAAGAGCTATGCTAGGACTAGATATTGCTTAGTTTTAACTCAAGCACAAATCTCAAAAAATCAATAAAATCGCAATAAAATCAGTATATACCCGACAAATATAAACCTATGGCTACTACAAGACGAGTTGCTCGTGTCGCCGAACTAATTAAGCGAGAAGTCAGCAATATGTTGCTGAAAGATATCAAAGACGATCGCGTTGGGATGGGCATGGTCAGTGTTACCGATGCCGAACTCTCAGGAGACCTTCAACATGTAAAAATCTTTGTCAGCATTTATGGTACTGAAGAAGCACGCCAACAAACCATGGAAGCTCTGGTTTCAGCCACGGGCTTCATCAAGCGTGAAGTCGGTCAAAGACTAGCACTGCGCCGCGTCCCTGAAGTTATATTTCATGAAGATCGCTCCTTTGAACGCGGTGTCAAAGTCCTGTCGCTGATCAATCAACTGAGCCGAGAACGCGAAGAAAGAGAGTCAAACCCAGAATATCAAGAATTAGAGAATCAAGAATCAAAGCATCAAGAACTAGAGCAACAGGAGTCAGCACAAAGTGATTGATCTGATTAAGGCGGGCGGGCTGGTCATGTATCCGCTCATCGCTCTATCGGTGTTTGCCTTAGCAGGGATCATGGAGCGGTTAATTTTTTGGGTCGGTATTCTTAGGCTAGAACAAAAAACTGCCGAGAATATTTTGACCGTAGCTCGCCAAGATTTAAAACTTGCGGCTGAGATAGCGGAACAATCAATTAAAGTCCCAGTGGGACGCTTTCTTAATGCGCCTCTATGCTTAGAAGAGCCTGAACCTGAACTGTTTCGACTAGCTCTTGAAAGTAGTGCTGATGAAGAGCTAGCAGGAATGCTCAAAGGGGAAAAACTTCTCGAAGCAGCAATTACGCTTGCACCTTTGTTAGGTCTACTCGGAACTATAACAGGGCTAATTATTTCATTTAGTTCGCTCAAAATCGGTGATGTTGCGGCAAATACAAAATCAGGCTCGCTAACTCAAGGTATCGGTGAGGCGCTAATTACTACGGCTACAGGTTTAGTAATTGCGATTTTTACATCAGCATTTCATCGTTTATTCCTAGCGCTCCAAGATCAGCAAGCCCAGCTATTTATGAAGTGTGGTAATCAGCTAGAGCTAATCTATCGCCAGCATTGGCAACGTATTCAAGCTCGTTCTTAATAAAAAAGCTTCGCTGAGCGAAGCTTTTTTATTACTTTTTTTATTAAGGGCAAGCTTGAATCGCTAAGAGGTAATTAACTCAGAAATTGGAGCGATCGCCTTTAATCTTAGTTTAGGATGATCAGCTTCCACTTGATTTAAGTTCCATTGGTTCTTAAATAGAAGCACAGGACGATTTAAACTGTCTTTGACTACCATTGTGTTAAACAGTCTACCAACTGATTCAAGAGTATCCCAGCCATCCGTCACCCATCTGGCAACTGAATAGGGCATGGATTCAAGAATAGTCTCCACATTGTATTCACTCTGGAGCCTGTACTGAGCGACCTCAAACTGCAACTGCCCCACTGCGGCGAGAATCGGATCACGCTTAGCTTCATCAACAGAATACATAATTTGAATTGCGCCTTCCTCTTGCAGTTCGGATATACCTTTACGGAATTGCTTGAACTTAGAAGGGTTGGGATTGCGTAAAGTACAAAAAAGCTCTGGTGAGAAGCTGGGAATCCCTGCATATTGTCGCTTTTTACCGAAGTAAATGGTGTCACCGATCGCGAACATTCCAGGATTGTTTAAGCCAATCACATCACCCGCATAGGCGACATCGATCGCTTCACGATCTTGACCAAATAGCTTTTGAGCATGGGAAAGCCGAATTACCTTACCACTTCGTAAATGGGTAACGCTCATGTCTTTTTCAAACTTGCCCGAACAAACCCGTACAAAAGCAATGCGATCGCGATGGCGTGGATCCATATTTGCTTGAAGCTTGAACACAAAAGCGGAGAAATCTTCATCAGTAGGTGAGACTTCCCCACTAGAGCTGTCATGAACTGTGGGAGTAAGACCACATTCTAAAAAAGACTTCAGGAATAGCTCCACTCCAAAGTTTGTCATCGCACTACCAAAGAAAATCGGCGTGAGTTTACCGCGATGTAAGTCTTGAGTATTCCATTCTGCACCGAGAGAATCAATAACTTCTAAATCTTCTAAAAGTTGATGGTAGAGGTCTTTGCCAATGAACTTGATTGCTTGAGGATCATCAAGGGGATAGATATTAACTTCAGCTTCTCTCTGTCCATGCGAACTGCGTTGAAATAGATGCACCGTCTTAGTCGCGCGATCGTATACACCTTTAAACTGATCTCCCGTACCGATCGCCCAATTCATCACATAAGGCGTAATCCCTAACTCTTTCTCGATTTCATCCAATAAATCAAGTGGTTCGCGAGTAGGGCGATCCATTTTGTTGATGAACGTAAAAATAGGCAGCGATCGCATTCGACAAACTTCAAATAACTTACGCGTCTGTGGCTCTAGCCCCTTTGCGCCATCGACTAACATCACCGCATTGTCAGCAGCAGCCAGCGTGCGATAAGTATCTTCACTAAAATCTTTGTGACCAGGCGTATCCAGCAAGTTAATGCAGTAGCCCATATAGTCAAACTGCAACACGGTTGAAGTAATCGAAATCCCGCGTTGTTTTTCTAATTCCATCCAGTCAGAGGTAGCATGACGTTGGGCTGCCCTAGCTTTGACGGCTCCCGCAAGATGGATCGCACCTCCGTATAGCAATAACTTTTCAGTTAGCGTTGTTTTCCCCGCATCGGGGTGCGAAATAATTGCAAAGGTGCGCCGCCGTTCGACTTCGCGCTCTAACTCGTGCCACAGTTGACTCATGGAAACTCTAACGAACTCTTTAAGTTTGATCGATACTGCATCTATTATGCGTGTTTTTGGTAGTGTTAGGAAGGGTGGCGCTTTGCGCTGCTTTTGCTAATACTATCTTGTAGCTCCATCAATGAACGAAACATTTGAACTGACTGGTGAATATATTACGTTGTGCAATTTACTAAAAGTCTGTGGGGTTACTGATACGGGAGGAGCCGCAAAACTGATGGTTGCTCAGGGGGATGTGCAGGTAGATGGTTTGATGGAGTTACGCAAAGCCTGCAAAATTCGAGATGGGCAAAAAGTTAGTGGCAACGGTTTTACGATTGATGTGATCTCCAACCGAGAAAGCTAACAAAAAATTCAGCAATTATGCGAATTGACCACTGATAGCGATCGCTCTAGGGTAGATTAATATTTTGTCTGAACATGATTAAAGTATCGTATGTAACCAACTCATTAAGAAATATTCCGCTTAAAGTAATTTTAGTAGTTCCAATTGTTATTCAGACCTGTCTATTAGTTGGATTTATATCGCAATCTATAGAATTAACCAGTGATCATGCACAAACTATAATTTTGCCTATAATTTTGCTATGTTATGCAATATTAGCGATCGCCATTTTTGCAGGACTACTTAAAGCTCTCCAACTAGAACAGTCAAATCAAGAATTAGAATTGCGTGTGCAAGAACGAACTAATGAACTGAATGCCTTAAGAGCTTCTCTGCAACGTACAAACTTTGTGTTAAATCGCCGAGAGGGGCAACTTCTCAAACAGCAAAATATTTTGTTTAGCTTAACTAAAGATAAATCAATTAATCAGGGTGATTTTATAGTTGCTGTTCAAAATATCACAAGTACGGGTAGTCATGCTTTGAACGTAGAACGTGTGAGTATTTGGCTTTTTGACACCACCAAGACTTTACTGCATTGCCTTGATCTATATATCAAAAGTACCAATACCCACACAGAAGCAGATTTTTTAACTTCTCAGCAGTATCCCAATTTCTTTGCAGCACTACAATCAAAGCACAGTATGAGTGTGGAAGATATCGAAGAAGAAGAAGATTTACGAGAACTGATCGTTCCCTATTTCAAACCTAATGGGACAGTATCTTTATTGATCGAAACTTTTGAGATTGATAGCGAGTTGACGGGTTTAATTGCTTTTGAGCATGTTGAAGTAGAACGTTTATGGCTAACAGAAGAGCATAGTTTTGCGAGTTCATTAGCAGATTTATTGTCTTTGGGGATGGAATCTCAAGAGCGGCGGCGTGCGGAAGAGAAGCTGCGGATTGAACAGATGAAGTCAGAACGCTTGTTGTTGAACGTTCTGCCTCTAGAGATTATCGAACGATTGAAATTATCACAATCTAAGGCTTTATCAAATAGAGCTTTAGAGACTAGAATTTTAGAGACATATCCGAACGAGATGTTAGATGTATCTCCAGATTCAATGCTAGATACACTCACAAATGACAAAAACAATGAGGCAATTGTTGCTGATACTTTTGAAGAGGTTACAGTTCTATTCGCAGATATTGTGAAATTCACTGAATACGCAGCTTCTATTTCTGCTACAGAGATGGTTAATTTTCTTAATGGAATATTTTCAGAGTTTGATCGGTTAGTCGATGTATATGATCTTGAAAAGATCAAAACTATTGGAGATTCTTATATGGCAGTTGGGGGGCTACCTGTGCCTAGTAAAGATCATGCAGAAGCGATCGCCGAAATGGCTTTAGAAATGCAAACATCAATTCAGCAATTTAAGCGTACTGACGGCAGTCCTTTTTTACTGCGGATTGGTATCCACACGGGGCAAGCGATCGCAGGGGTGATTGGGACAAAGAAATTTATTTATGACCTCTGGGGCGATACGGTGAATGTTGCCAGTCGCATGGAGTCTCACGGGATAGCTGGCTGCATTCAAGTAACGGAAGTAACCTATCAACTTTTAAAAAACAAATATAGATTTGAGTCAAGAAGAGAGATTGAAATCAAGGGTAAGGGGCAGATGATTACTTATTTATTAGCAGGAAGACAATAGATTTAGGAAATAATCCAATGATAGATACAAACAATAAGACAAGTTCAGTATTACACGATCGCTGGATGCAGCGTTGTATTGATTTGGCAAAGCAAGCCAGAGGTCAAACCGCGCCAAACCCAATGGTGGGTAGTGTAATTATCAAAAATGAGCAGATATTAGGTGAAGGGTTTCATCCCAAAGCAGGAGAACCTCATGCAGAAGTATTTGCGATTCGAGCGGCTAAGCTTACTGGGGTAGATTTGCGAGGTGCGACCCTATACGTCAATCTAGAACCCTGCAACCATCATGGTCGAACTCCGCCTTGCACAGCAGCCATCATCCAAGCAGGAATTAGTCATGTTGTGATTGGCGCGATCGATGCTAATCCGCTGGTGTCGGGTACTGGATGCGATCGCCTTCGTGCTGAAGGAATAAAGGTAACAACTGGCATTCTTGAGTCGCAATGTTTAGAACTAAATGAGGCTTTCTTTCATCGGATGAAGACTAACTTGCCTTTCGGCATTTTTAAATACGCAATGACTCTTGACGGCAAAATCGCGACCACTTCAGGACATAGCTACTGGATCACAGGAACAGAAGCGCGGCAGATGGTGCATGATTTACGAGTTGGCTGTGATGCAATTATCACAGGTGGAAACACAGTCAGACTGGATAATCCGCATTTAACCACCCATGAAATGAGCGGGCATAGCCCTTTACGGGTGGTGGTTACAAAAAGTTGCGATCTTCCTGATCAAGCAAATTTATGGCAGATTACAGATACTCAAAAAACTCTAGTGATTACGTTGCCAGATAAGAATTCCCAACTTAAACAAAAACTACGCGATCGCCATGTGGAGATACTTGAGCTAGATGATCTATCTCCTGCGATCGTCATGCAAGAATTAGGCAACCGTGGCTGCAATACAGTTTTATGGGAATGTGGCGGAAAGCTTGGTGCAGCAGCTATTAAAGCCAAAATGGTACAAAAGATTTATGCATTTATCGCTCCCAAATTAATCGGTGGATATATGGCTCCAAGCCCGATTGACGACCTTGATTTAAATCTTATGACTGATGCTATTAATTTGAGGCGATCGCAATTTCAGCCAATTGGCACAGATTTTTTGATTACTGGCTATACGAGCTAATCTCTAGATATTATGATTAGTATTATGCAGTCTATACCAAGGGGTTTGAGGATACTCATGATGTTCCCAATGGTAATGACCAAAGTTGTAACAACTAAAAAATGACCACAAAATAGAATACTGATTACTTTCTAATCGAGGTGAGAAGTTTGGGTTTTCGTGAACTTGGCAATGCGGTAAATAAGTTCCAAAGAAAAATAATTGTAATGAACTAAGGACAAGTGGCACAAGCCAAAATAGAATTAAGTTTATAAATGGAATATTGAATATGAGTATCAACCCCCAAAAAATCAAGCTCATATTCACCATAAAAATAATTAGCGATCGCACTGGAAAATATTCCCGAATAAACTTGCAATACCAAAATACTGGGTGAGAAATAGACCCATGAAAATCAGGATCGCCAATTTGAGAAGGATAGCGATGATGAGCATTATGATTTAAACGGCAATGCTCGTATGGTAAAAAAGCATAGATGCTAACCGCAAACCGTCCAATTATGTTATTTAGACTTCTATTGTGCGGAATTAAATTTCCATGCATTGAGTCATGAGCAACAATAAACAAACCAGTGTGTAAGTAAGCTCTTCCCAAAATCGAACCAACTAACCAGAACCAAGAACTGTCAGAGACTGAAACCGTCAGTAATCCGACTATGGTGATAAACCACAGACTGAGAATAGCAATAAATACTAGCAATCCAATCAAGTCATCAGATTCAAATATTTTTTGTTGCGAGCTAAGCATTTGCATATTCTCAAAAGGCAGTAATTAAGCTTGAATTTTTTATTTGTAAAGATATATTAAGAATAATAGCATCTTTGACTCAAAAGCTTCTAAAACCCAAAAGAAAGAAGGAGCGCTTTGCGCCCCTCTTTCTTTTGGGTTTAGCTTAACGAGCGAAGTTCAATAACTCTTTAGGAGATGCAAGTAGATCGATCGCGACAAAGAAAATCTTGTTGCTAGGATCGAGCAGAAAACGCCAAGAAATGTTCATGCCAACGCCTGAACCGAACCAAGGGGTTTGGACTTTCCCAGTGATTTTGATTTGGGTATAGCCACCATCTGCTGACTCAGAGACACCGCGTTCGGGTACAAGGACAAGATTTTGACATTCTTCATTAAAGAATCTCAGAACTGCATCTTTGCCCACGATTGGTCTTTGGAAAGGAGGTTGCAAAGCACCGTCGGGTAGAAAAAGCTTGATCAGAGTGTCGAAATCATTGGCATTCATGTTGTCCATATAAGACAGAACGGTCACATTGTCCACTCCTTCGATGCTAACTTTTGTCCGTTTAGACATCTCTTGTGGAGGTGAAACTGGCTCTGCAACGCGCGTATACTCACCCAACTTACTGGCATCGTAGCCCATGTCAACGACTGAGTTGCGGAGAATTGTAATTTGTTGACCTGGTTCCAAACCTTTGAGAGTTTCAAGTACTGCTGAAGCATTAGCAGAAAGTTTGTAACCTTCAGGAATTGGCGCCACAAGTCCTTGTTCCATCCATAAACCAAGCTGATACCAAAAACCGAGCTTGATATTTTGTGTCCAGATAGCATAAGTCCGACAAATCTCAGTGTCAGCACGGTTAGCTAGGTCACACATCACTTGTGTTTGTTGCTGAAAGTCCATTTTCTTGATTTCATTCAAGGTCAACTCAGCTAACTGCATACTCGCCGCACCAGGGGCAGCGATCGTCACGGTTTTACCCATCTCAAGGTAAGTGAACCAAATCCAAGCTAGTTGATCTTCAGGACTAAGCTGATTAAAGCGAGCGGTAGTAGCAGGTACAACATCAGCCGCTAGAGTGCTAGGAAAAATACTTCTGGCTGAGTTAATAGTGTATGTCATAGGGTTGTTATTAGAAATTAAGTTTAAGGTTCGCATTCATATAATCAAAACGACAATAATTGATTGTTTGAATCAGTATTGTATTACCTTACATACATATACTCACATTGTGTTTACAGTTTCAAAACCTCTAAGGACAGATATCCACACAATAGGATTAAATCAAATTTTCTAAGCTGATTGAGGGTCTTGGTCGGCACTAATTACAATTAAATCTTCAATGTTTCGTAGCATTACATCACAAATATTGTTTAGCGGTAAATCATTAGCATCATGTCCAAATGGGTCTTCAATTTGAATGCCAATTTCTTCAATACCGAGTAAAGTAAAGCTAATCAAAGCTACGATCGCCCCTGTCATCCATTGCAACTGCTCAACCATTTGAAATGGAAGTGACAAACAATAAATCATTAATAATTGCTTGAGATGGATAGAATAAGCTAGAGGGATTGGGGTTTTGAGAATACGTTCACAAATACCTGCGATATCGACCATTTGATTTAAGAGTTGACTCATGTCACTTAGTTGATAGCGATCAAGTTTTGCTTGTTGAGATTGATTTTGGAGATAGCTACTGATCCAAAAAGCAATTTGGAGTGGTGGATGATTCATGTTGTGGAGATACTGAAACTGCTCAGGTGAGAGATTGGCTTCCAGTTCAGCATTGAGTGATTCTGAGCGCAAATGTAACTTTAGCGCGATCGCAAAAGCTGGTAATAACTTCACAGCCGCGAGTTTTGCTGCGCGATCGATTGGTTCTAGTTCAGCGATCGCAACTAATATTTGTCTTGACAAATTCCGTACTATGTTCACTAACGCTCCCCATGCTTTGCGCCCTTCCCAAAAGCGTTCATAGGCAGTGTTAGTGCGAAATACCAGTAATAAACCCAGCACAATATTGGGAATGATACTGCCAAGAATTGGTAACGAGACTTTTAGATTAGTAGAGATGTGAATAATATAAATAAACACACCAAATAATCCACATAGTAGCGATCGCGGCAACACTTCAGGAATTACTGAGCCTTTCCAGCGCATTGCTACGCGAAACCATCCTTCTTTTTCTCTCATTGTCCATTAACTAATGAATTATTTTGTTTAAGTCTTAGCCATAAAAAAGAGTCGCTAGGCGACTCTTTTTTATGGCTATCAGGAAGATTTTACATTTGAGGCATAAAACGTTCTTTTACGGGAAGAGTTGTGTACTCAGAGATAATGCTACGGAATTCATCACCATCTAGAGTTTCATTTTCAACTAAAAGGTCAACAACGCGATCAATTGCGGCTCGATTTTCGTACACAATCTGAAGAGCAGATTGATAGCATTTCTGCACGATTTCGCGAACTTGCTGATCGATTTTTGCCGAAATATCTTCAGAATATTGCGATCCACCACCCATGCTGCGTCCCAGAAATACTTCCGAGCTTTGACCTTCGAGGGCAAGTTGTCCAATGTTCGACATGCCATAGCGAGTTACCATCTGACGCGCCATCCCACCAACTTGTTGCAAGTCTCCACCTGCGCCTGTGGTGACTTCAGCAGCACCAAATACGGCTTCTTCAGCAGCTCTACCGCCGAGAGCAGTGGTGATTCTGGCGAGGATTTGACCGCGTGAGACTAAGGTTTGTTCTTCATCTGGAGTAAACCACGTCAAACCTGCGGCTTGCCCTCTAGGAATCAGAGTAACTTTTTGAACGGGGTCATGATCTTTCATCAGTGTCCCCACGATTGCATGACCAACTTCGTGATAGGCGATCAAACGCTTGTTACGACTATCAACAAGAGCTTTGCCTTCAAGTCCAGCGATAATCCGATCAACGGCATCATCGATTTCCGAGATTGTCATTGCGTCTTTGCGGCGGCGAGCAGTCAAGATAGCGGCTTCGTTGAGCAGGTTAGCAAGATCAGCACCTGCAAATCCAGGAGTACGGCGGGCGATCGCTTCGAGTGATACTTCAGGGCTAATCTTTTTGTCACGAGCATGAACGTTCAACACTTGCAAGCGACCTTTGATGTCGGGTGGATCAACACCGATTTGGCGATCGAAACGACCTGGACGTAACAAAGCCGAGTCAAGCACGTCAGCACGGTTAGTCGCCGCAATGACGATCACACCTGCATTCCCTTCAAATCCATCCATTTCGGTAAGGATTTGGTTGAGAGTCTGTTCACGTTCATCATTACCACCGCCGATACCTGCGCCACGTTGACGACCGACTGCGTCAATTTCATCAATGAAGATGATGCAAGGAGCGTTTTCTTTTGCTTTTTTAAACAAGTCACGCACGCGAGATGCGCCCACGCCGACAAACATTTCCACAAATTCTGAACCAGATACTGAGAAAAATGGCACACCTGCTTCACCAGCGATCGCTTTGGCAAGCAAAGTTTTGCCAGTCCCAGGAGGTCCAATCAACAAAACACCTTTAGGAATCTTTGCCCCAACTGCTGTAAAGCGTTCAGGCTTCTTGAGGAAAGTAACAACTTCTTGCAGTTCTTCTTTAGCTTCTTCAATGCCAGCGACATCATCAAACATCACGCCAGTCTTAGCATCCATCGCAAAACGCGCTTTAGTCTTGCCAAAGTCCATCGCTTGTCCAGGTCCACCCATTTGATTGGAGCGGCGAAACAAGAAAAATAAACCTGCGATCAAAGCGACAGGGAAAATTAAATTACTAACAAAAGCCCAGATTGCGCCATTGTTGCTCGGTGGATAAATAGCAAGGTCTACACCGCCTTCATTGAGCTTATCCATCAACTCAGGTGCATAGGATGGCAGGTCAACTCTAGCGCGCTGCTCTTTACCCTCAATTTGGGGATCGCTTGCTACGATTACGGCTGTACGACCACCATCAAAAATATCGACCTTGCGAACACGATGTTCATCGAGATATTCTAAAAATCTTCCGTAAGCGATACGGGTGTTTGCCGCGTTCACAGTTGGACGATCAGGAGCGGGACGCGTAACTAATGTCTGCCACGCAAAAAAGCCGATGATCGCTATCGGCAGTAACCACAGCAGCGCTGTTCTCCAAGAGGGTTTCATATAGCAAAAAGCCTGATGT
Organism: Cyanobacteriota bacterium; assembly: GCA_025356295.1. Lineage (GTDB taxonomy): Bacteria > Cyanobacteriota > Cyanobacteriia > Pseudanabaenales > Pseudanabaenaceae > Pseudanabaena. Next base: position 19,410 of record JANXUJ010000098.1, on the reverse strand, counting down.
TCAAAAAAATTTCTTAACTAAACTTAACTTACCACGATCCTTAATCAATGTAATAAGGCGATCGTAAATATCTATCCAAAGAAAAAGCGCTCCCATTCAAGAGCGCCTTTTCTTTGGATAAGTGACGTTTAAAGCCGTAACTCCTTGCGCCCATTTTGGACAATTTTGATCATGTCAATGAGTTGAGTTTCGAGATTGCCTAATACGCGATCGCTATATTCATCTGCACCACGCTGCATATCTTGGACTTCGCCAGTGACTCTTTGATGCAAGCTATCAAGGTCTTTTTGACCTTGACGGCGCATTTGGTTGACTTCATTGAGAGTTTGAGCGCGTATCTGTTCACATTCTGCTTGCAGTTCACGGCGAATTTGACTTGCCTCTTCTTCTGCTTGACGAATGATTAGCGATTCTTCGAGTAGCTGACTTGCCCGTAACTCAGCAGATTTGATCAAATCCTCAACATATTGCTGAGCATCGGCAACTAAATCTTGTTTATAGAGCAAGATTTCTTCGGCTTTAGCGATTGATTCAGGTACTGACAATCTGACACTATCAATCTGCTGACAGAGTTTCTCTTCATCAATGACGGTATGTCCCATCACACGCGGACCGCTCTCCAGCACCATTTCTTCAAGATGGTCTAGTTCTTTGTGCAAGCTCATGTAGTAATCGGCTCGCGACACTTGGGCGATTGAAGGTGCGATCGCGCCGTTGTAGTTGCCGTTGTTAGATTTGGTACTAGCTGTTGAGTTTTCTGTCAGCATCGGATTTGTGTAGGGAGAATTTCAATGCTTGAGCATTCTAGACTTAGCTAGAAATATTAATGAATATTGTATCGCAATTGCTTCTAAAAGATAGAGAGGGTGATTCGCACCCTCTCTATCTTTTAAGCAGACTTTTAGGCAGAGATTTGTGACAATACGGCGCGAGCAGCAGCTAAAGTTGCCTCAATATCCGCCTCAGTGTGAGCAAGTGAGGTGAAACCAGCCTCAAACTGCGAAGGAGCAAGATAAACACCATGCTCTAGCATTCCCCGATGGAATTTAGCGAATTTTTGAGTGTCGCTAGTTTTAGCATCGTCATAGTTATAGACTTGCTGATTCGTAAAAAACATGCCAAACATTGCGCCAACGAGATTACCTGTGGCAGCATGTCCTGTTTCATGAGCGATCGCTAACATTCCATCGGCAAGCTTCTTGGTGATCTGTTCGAGATATTCATACGAACCAGCCCGCTTGAGAATTTCCAAAGTTTTAATTCCTGCCGTCATTGCCAGAGGATTTCCTGATAATGTACCGGCCTGATACATAGGGCCCGCAGGAGCCACCATCGACATGATATCTTTACGACCGCCATAAGCGCCCACTGGCAAGCCACCACCGATAACTTTACCCATAGTCGTCAAGTCTGGAGTAACCCCAAAACGAGCTTGTGCGCCACCATAAGCAAGACGGAATCCTGTCATCACTTCATCAAATACTAGCAAAGCGCCGTTGGCACGACAGATATCTTGCAAACCTTGCAAAAATCCTGCATTAGGAGCGATACAACCAGCATTACCGACCACTGGCTCAATGATGATCCCAGATATTTCATTGGGATTTGCAGCAAATAATGCTTTAACAGCCTCAAGATCGTTATAGGGAGCGTTTAGAGTGTTAGCTGTTGTCGATTTAGGCACTCCAGGTGAGTCAGGCAAACCGAGCGTAGCCACGCCTGAGCCAGCTTTAACCAAAAACATATCGGCGTGACCGTGATAGCAGCCCTCAAACTTAATAATTTTGTCACGCCCTGTAAAGGCTCTCATCAAGCGCAATACTGACATACAAGCTTCAGTGCCAGAGTTGACAAAGCGCACCATTTCTACGCTAGGCACAGCTTCGATTACCATTTCAGCAAGTTGGTTTTCGAGGACGCAGGGCGCTCCAAAACTTGTACCTTTTTCGAGGGCTTTATGTAATGCTTCGATTACTTCTGGATGAGCATGTCCGACGATCGCAGGGCCCCATGAGCCGATGTAGTCGATGTACTTGTTACCATCGATGTCCCATGCATATGCGCCATTAACGCGATCGAATACGATCGGTTCACCACCGACTGATTTAAAAGCACGAACTGGAGAACTTACACCACCCGGCATTAAATGTTTAGCTTTAGCAAAAACTTCTTGAGATGTGGTGGTTTTAAAGGCAGATAAATTCGCGATCATTTTTTAATGAAGTGTTAATAAAGATTTTTTAACTCTGTTCTTGACTAAATTTAACTCAGCAACGATGCAAGCGTCACATAATCTCTGGGTTTTATAATCACTACAAAATCTTGTATACACGAAAAAATCTTGTAAATCTTATAGATTCCATATATGATGTAATTAGGTAGATTCAAATTATGTTAGTGAATCTTGCAAAATTCATGTTTATATTTTTCATGAAAATGTAAATCTATCCGCTAACATATAACAGAGTACCTATCTAAGCTTAAATAATTAAGATTTGCCTGATCTAATGAGAATTCTCCTTGTAGAAGATGATGCCAATTTAGCTGGCGCGTTAGCCGAAATCCTAACAGGTCAGCACTGTGTTGTAGATATTGCCAAAGATGGGGAGGAAGGCTGGGAGAAATCCCAAGCTGACGATTACAACCTCATTTTGTTAGATGTCATGCTGCCAAAGCTTGACGGCATTAACTTATGCCGCCGTTTGCGTGCGAATGGAAACAATATTCCGATTCTGATGGTGACAGCACTCGATATGAGTTCTGACAAAGTTCAAGGTTTAGATGCTGGTGCTGACGACTATATCGTCAAGCCAATTGATCCGCCTGAACTGATGGCTCGGATTAGAGCTTTGTCACGCCGCGCTCAGATTGCCGAACCGACTGTTTTGCGTTGGGGAGAATTGCAACTTGATCCAGGGATGCATGAAGTATCTTACGCAGGGCTATCGGTGCATTTGACTCCTAAGGAGTACAACATCCTAGAGCTGTTGCTTCATCATGGTCGTCAAGTTCTAAAACGGATCACGATTGTCGAGCATGTTTGGTCGCTGACCGATCCACCTAGAGAGGATACGATCAACGCCACGATTAAGAGTTTGCGGAACAAGCTGAAAGGCGCTAATGCTCCTCATAATCTAATTGAGACGATTCATGGTGTTGGCTATCGGTTGAGCCAATTGTCATAAAAACCATAAAAAAAGGAGTGCTTTGCACTCCTTTTTTTATGGTTTTTATGATTTTTATGACAGTTCAAATTCTTGCAGGGCGGGCAAGAAATTATTATTCTCGTGATTGGATGTGCTGAGCTTGATTAGGGAAAAGCGCTGTAAGGCGGTGAGTTTTTGCCATTGCGATCGCTCGATCGCTATTTCTAATTCTGCTGCATGTTCCAAAACGCTAATCGGGATAAATTCTGTCTGCATCCATGCAGGATGTGGATCAATAGGGAGATCGCTAGGATAGATTTTAAAATTCGCGAGAACTTGCGATCGCAAGTTCTCGCGATAGATGCTAATTTCTGCGGTTGTAGTACAGGCTAGCTCAACTGTTTTTTGGCGTTGATCGCTTGAAAAACTATGCCAATGCTGAAGTTTTAGTTTGATGCCACAGGTGTCTAGTTTGTAGCGCACTTGCATGGGAATACAACGCAATGAGGCGACAAATTCGGCTTCAAACTCAAAAAATTGCAACATGCTTTAAAAACTAAGTAGTGATTTTAATAGTGGTTTTAAATGGGTTCAATATCAGTGAGATTGATTGATAGTTTCATCGTTCCCAGCCGTACCGAAAACTCACCTGAACTATTTGGAACTGTCATTACTTGGGCAATTTTACCGAACTTGGGAATGCGAACGCGATCGCCTATTTTTAACTGTATTTCTATCTTCTGCTCAGGCAACCCAATTCCATGACGCTTGGTTAGTTCTTCAATTCTCTGCTCAGTACGTTGGACATCTGCCGCCACTTGTTCACCTGTTTGTTCGCCTTTTTGCAATTTACGGATTACTCGACCGACTTCTTTTTGAGCTTGAGCGATCGCCGCATTAACCTCTTGCTCTTGACGTTCGCGCATTTCTTTGGCTTGCGATCGCATTTTTTCCGCACGTTCCAAAATCTCTTTATGCAAGCGTTCAGTTTCGGCTAAGAGTTGCGCTGCTGCTTCGGCTTTTTGAGTTTGTTCGCGGCGTTGAGCTTCTAGTTCAGCGATCACTTCATTCATCTCGGCAGAGCCAACGCCCACACGCACTTGAGCCGCTTCGATAATCTCTGGCGGCAAACCTAAACGACCTGCGATCGCTAATGCATTCGAGCGCCCTGGTATTCCCCACAACAATCGATAAGTCGGCGCAAGGGAAGCATCATCAAACTCCACTGAAGCATTTTCAAATTTAGGATTTTGATACTTCAAAGCTTTGAGTTCCCCAAAGTGGGTAGTTGCGATAGTCAGGCTAGTGCGATCGCCGAGATGTTCTAATAAAGCCGTTGCGATCGCGCTACCTTCAGATGGATCAGTCCCTGCACCAACTTCATCGAGTAGAACTAAAGATTGCGGCGAGATTGCATCTAAAATCCTGCCGATGCGGCGAATATGTCCAGAGAAAGTCGAAAGATTTTGTTGTAAAGACTGCTCGTCACCGATATCAGCGAGAACCAGATCAAACCAGGGCAGTTCCACAGGCTCTCTCGCAGGAATATACATGCCCGCTTTTGCCATTAACGCCGCTAGCCCAAAGGTCTTGAGCGTGGCAGTTTTGCCGCCTGTATTTGGCCCCGTAATCACCACTACTGAGATTTGCGGTGAAACCAAAACATCAACAGGGACAACTTCGCGACCTTCTTCGTTTTGCTGTTGCCACACCAACAAAGGATGACGTAACTGACGTAAAACGATCGCTTCATTTTCGACAAAATGTGGTGGATTGGCGCGTAACCAATAGGCATAACGCGATCGCGCCACCGCTAAATCGATTTTGGTGACGATGATTAATAACTTTTGCAAGTCTTCAGAAATTTCTGTGACTCTGGCACTAAGCGCCGTCAAAATAATCTCGATCTGGACTTGTTCTAGTTTAAATAATTGTCGCAGACGGTTATTTGACTGCACGACTGAGTTTGGCTCCACAAATACGGTCATCCCCGTACTCGAAGTATCATGAATCACCCCAGGCACGCGATCGCGCTGCGGCGACTTCACAGCTAGCACAAAGCGATCGCTACGCTGCGTAATAATCTGCTCTTGCAGCGAGCTAGCATTACGCTGCATGATATTTTGCAGCTTCGTAAGTATCTGATCGCGTACAGAGGTTAGCTCTTGCCTGATTTCACCTAGTCGGACTGAGGCTCGATCAAGGACATTGCCGCCTTCATCAATACAGCGATAAATCTCCTGCTCGACATCGGGATAAGTCCGCAACTCGCTGGCTAATATCTGCAAATTTGGACAATCATCAGCATTGTCTAGCTGACGGCGTAGGTTTCGCGCTCCTGCGAGGGTTGTCGCGATCGCCCATAGTTCCCCCGCTGACAAAATCCCCTGTTTCTCCGCCCGCAACACCGCTTCGGTGATGTTCTGAATCCCATCTAAAGACACACCTGCGTTTTTTTCTTCAAGAGAATACGCTTCTTTAGTTTGGGTCAATAATTCTAATGTACTTTCGTAGCGCTCAGGGATCGGCAAACGCGCTGCTGCGATCGCCCCCAGCTTAGTCGTTGTAAATGTTGATAAATGCTGACATAACCGACTCCACTCCAACAGTTCTAACGTCTCAGCCTGCATGACACCTCAAAATAGATTTAGTGCGATCAGCAAAAAACACCAATCTCTTCAATCATATCAATTGTAGTCACCGCTTAGGTTATATAGCGATCGCCATTCTTGTTATGACAAATCAAAACCCAAAAAGTGTGAAGCGCTGCCTCACACTTTTTAGGTTTTGATTTGTCATAATGCAAGTGACTACAGCTAGTTGGTCAAAATATTTCCTCTAGGAGCATATCAATATGACAGTGATCGCGCCTTCTCCAAGCAAAAAAATAGTAGAGCTAGATCATCAGGAGTTATCTCCACTCGTGACCGATGAATGGGTTACAGCAACTTGGCAAGAATTTGTGGAGGTGCTAGAAAATCCCACCTATGCAGATGCTCGTTGCTACTACGACATCAATCAAATCAAACAAATGAGGATAGAAGTAATGCCCGTTGGTTCAGCACATGCAGATGACAACACTGTTGTAATTTTCGCAATTAGCTTGTACTGCACATTGGTAGGAATTCCAGCTAGGGGTTTGACAAATTGCAGTTATATCAAAACAGGAGTGAAAGGCTGTCAACCTGATATTTCTTATTATGTTGGCGACAGAGCCGCCTTTGCGCCGCGTAGCAATTCTATTGTCAACTTAGATGAATTTGTCGCACCAAACTTAGTGATTGAGATTTCTAGTTCCACGATTGGCGATGATCTTGGTAAGAAGCGGTTGCTGTATGAACAGATGGGGATTAGTGAGTATTGGGTAATTGATGTGCAGGAAGTTAAAATAATCGCTTTAGAAATGCGCGATCGCGGTAGTTGGCAGATAACTGAGTCAAAATTGTTAACAGGATTAGCGATCGCGACTCTCGAAGAAGCATTACAACTCAGCCGTGAAAAGTCACAATCTGAGGTTGGGGCATGGCTATTGCAAAAGTATTCATAAAAAACAATAAAAAAGAAGGGTCGCAAAGCGACCCTTCTTTTTTATAAATAAAACTATAAGCGAGAGGCTAATCTCTCGAAATCTGCTTGAGTACTAGATAGCATCCTGCTACGGCTATCTGGAGCGCGATCGCTACTCAAATTTGGGACGAGGTTACGCGCTTGCAAGGCCATGTGTAACTGCAAATGGGTTACATATTCACTCAAATCGCCTTGAGAATAACTTTGTTGGAGTGTTACAGATTTATTGCTAGTCACCGCGTTACCTCTGATAAGTATTAAGTCTTTTCTACGACTTCCGATATAGAAACTATCATACTGTCGCTCCCGCTACATATGGTTAGATACGAAGCGTAATCTTTTGAAGTAATACTTTACAATCCAAAACCTTCATCAAAATTTCTAAAAGATAAAGAAAGTGCAAAGCACCGCCTTTATCTTTTGGATTATCGAAAAATAGCATCGCTAACTCGGCAAGCATCCCTAACTTGTTGAGGATCATGAACCCGCAAAATATCGGCTCCCCCTGCGATACAAGCCGTACAAGCCGCAATTGTACCGAATAAGCGATCGCTCGGATCAGGGAGATCGCAGAGTTTGCCAATAAAGCTTTTGCGCGATACCCCTAATAGTAATGGCGATCGCAATGGTGAGCCGATCGCTTGAAAAGCCTGTAAATTTTTGAGGATTTTAAGATTATGTTCAAGAGTTTTACCAAAGCCAATCCCTGGATCGATCGCAATTAGATTTGAGGGAATTCCGCAAGCTTTGGCAATCGAAATTGCATCTTTTAAAAAGCCTATAATATCTTGGACAACATCGCCATATTGCGGATTGGCTTGCATAGTGCGCGGTTCACCTTGCATATGCATCAAAAAAATTGGTACTCGCAGCCTCCCTACCAGCGGCAACATGTCAGGGTCAAATCTGCCTGCGGATACATCGTTGAGCATATCGGCTCCTGCGGCGATCGCGGCTTTTGCCACACTCGCCTTGACTGTATCGACTGAAATCGGCAAATTGGGATAAACGTCCCGCACCGCTTTGATGATCGGCAAAATGCGATCGCATTCTTGAGCAGCAGTCACGGGTTGAGCATTTGGTCTGGTTGACTCACCACCGATATCGAGAATGTCAATATATGGCAACATCTGCTCTACCTGTTGGAACGACGCCTCAAGCGAGTTAAATTGACCGCCATCACTAAAGCTGTCTGGCGTAACATTTAAAACGCCCATCAAATAAGTGCGATCGCCCCAAATAAACTGGCGATCGCGAATTACCCAATGATTAGAACTAAAACTAATCGAATTCACGTTCAGTACTTTTATAAAAGTTTTATAAAATAAATTACCCAAATTGGCAAGGTTGCGCGAGGCTCAATCTTACCAATTTGGGTTTGTAATTAATTGGCGATATCAGCAAGAACTTTAGCAGGATGTGGTTCAGCCTTGACTGCGAGATAAATTTTTTCGATTTTACCCTCAGCATCAATCACAAATGTATTGCGAAAAATACCTAAATATTCTTTGCCCATCATTTGTTTTTTGCCATAGCTCTCATAGGCAGTAGCCACTTTAGCATCGACATCACAGAGCAATGGGAAAGGTAATGCAAATTTTTCAGTAAATTTAAGATGCGACTTTGCGTCATCGGTACTGACCCCAAAAATCAATGTGTTTTTGGCTTGGAATTGGCTGTAGTTATCCCGAAATCCACAGGCTTCTAGAGTGCATCCAGGAGTGTTATCACGCGGATAAAAATACAAAACAACGCGCTTACCTTTGAGGTTGGAGAGCATTACGATGTTGCCATGAGTGTCGGACACGCTAAATTCTGGGGCGCGATCGCCAACATTTAAAACCATAAATAATTTTTACTATGAATTTTTACTATGAATTTTAATTTAGCTAAAGCATAAATTGCTCCTGCAATCAATCTATGTCATGATCTGTGGCAATTGGTCACAAAATCTTGCAAAAATAAACCTGACAAAAAATCCAGTGAAGTCTTGGCTAAGTTTGTTACAGCAACATCGCATTATTGCCGTTATCCGTGCCGATAATGTCGTTACCGCTCGCGAGATGGCACTTGCCGCCGCCGCAGGTGGCATTAAACTGCTTGAGATTGCTTGGAATACTGATCGCGCTGAATCATTAATCCCCAAATTGCAGCAGGAGTTACCCGATTGTAAAATTGGCGCAGGCACGGTCTTGGATATAGAAAGTGCTGAACGCGCGATCGCTTGTGGCTGTAGTTTTTTATTCACGCCGCATACTGATCCTGCCCTGATTGCTAAAGGTTTAGAAAATGGTATTCCTGTAGTGGCGGGGGCGCTCACACCGACCGAAATTATCAATGCATGGCAAGCTGGAGCCACTGCTGTTAAAGTATTTCCGATTAAGATAGTCGGTGGTATTGATTATCTGCAATGTTTACAGCCTGTCTTGCGCGATATTCCACTAATTCCGACAGGCGGGATTACGATCCAAAATGCAGATAAGTTTCTAGGAGCAGGGGCGATCGCAGTTGCTATTTCTAATGATTTATTCACGTCTGAAGTGATCACCAATAGCGACTGGACTGAAATTATTACGCGATCGCAAATGTTAATCAAAAAAGTACAACCTTACCAAAACCAATAATGTGTAATGCTTTGGCACCACACATTAACAAGAACTTATGCAATATGCAGCACTAGGCTTGGATGTCGGCAGAAAAAGAATCGGTGTGGCGGGATGCGATCGCCTCGGCATATCTGTACATGGCATCACCACGATTATCCGTAAGTCATGGGATGACGACATGGCAGAGTTGCGATCGCTCATTGTCGAAAGAAATATTGACACGCTGGTCATGGGACTACCCTACAACATGGATGGCTCAATTGGTCATCAAGCCAAGCATGTCCAAAAATTTGCTCATAGCGCCGCCAAACAACTAGGCATGATTTTAGAATTTGTCGATGAGCGTCTAACTTCTTACGAAGCCGAAGAAATGATGCGATCGCAAGGTATTTCGACTAGACATAACAAAGCCATGATCGACCGCAAAGCTGCTGCTTTAATCTTGCAGCAATGGTTAGCGTTAAAGCGTTAACTCAAAGAAATAATGATGTCCCGCACTCGTGCGGGACATCATTTAGAGTGATTGAAAAAGTGATCCGCCGCGTGAGAGATCAAATAACTGTCCCCTTTGCTGTCATAATGCTTAAAAGCGCCAAAAGCCTTATACAACAAGGTTTCTCTGGGCTAGTAGTGCTATAGGATACAAAGCAGCAATCTATGGAAGGATCGACGATCGTAATTACGGATGATGCAGGTAAGAGCTTGCCTTGCACTGTCGAAACCGCATTTAAAGTAGACAGCACCGAATACTTGCTGCTACAACCAGTTGACTTTTCTGTGCAAATCTTTGCATGGCAAGAAACTGATGACGAAGAAGAAACTGAATTAGTTGATGTTACTGAAGAAGAAATTGATTTGATTTTTTCAACCGCTCAAGCTGTTTTAGCCGAGCAGAACCTCTCATTACGGCGCTCTGCTTATACACTCACAGTTGAAGGTGAGCTACCTGAGCCAACTGAAGAAGATATTATTGAGATTGACACTGAAGAAGATGGTAATTGCGGTGAATTTCAAGAACTAGCCCACTTCTATTACGAAGAGCAAGCTTTTTCTGTATTTACCGCCCTTGATCCTCTGATGTTTATTGCTAGGCTAGGAGCAGACGGTCAGCCTGAAATCCTTACACCTGAAGAAATGGCTTTACTTGAGCCTTATGTCGAGCAGTATCTAGATCACGTTCTCAGCACAGAAGATGCCGAAGAAGAGTCCTAATTGGCTGTTTTATGGTGCTGCTGTGCCATTAACGATCTTGCTTACTGGAATAGTCGGTAGTTCTTGGTGGATTTGGGCGAGTGCAGCACCTAATAATTTTGGGGCGAAAGTTAGGTTAACCATATCCGATGGAATGCCAACTCAAGCGATCGCCCAAGAACTAGAATCGGCAGGGCTAATTCGCTCTGGCGCAGCCTTGCGACTGTGGTTACTATGGCAATCATGGCGAGGCAATGAAGCGGTAGCTTTACGCTCTGGCACTTATGACCTTGCCACTAACCAATCACTGCCCGAAATCGTAGCTCAAATTCAGACAACAAAATCTGCTGAAGTTAGATTTACTATTCCTGAAGGTTGGTCGATCGCCCAGATGGCTGACCTATTTGAGAAGCAGGGATTTTTTGCGGCCAAAGATTTTGTGGCAGCAACTCAACGCATTAGTCCTAAGCGCCGCATTTGGCTCCCTGATGATATTCCTAGCTTAGAAGGATTTCTCTTCCCTGACACTTATCAAATTCTGCCCTCTGAGGCGACTCCTGATCGCATTATTGATTTGATGCTCGATCGCTTTGAACAAGTCGCTTTGAATGTTTACCAAGAAAACCAATCTGGCAAACCGAAGGTCAAAATCAGTCTCAAAGATTGGGTAACTCTAAGCAGCATTGTCGAAAAAGAAGCCGTAATTGATTCAGAGCGGCGGGTGATTTCGGGGGTTTTCTGGAATCGTCTCAAGCGGAATATGCGCTTAGAGTCTGATCCGACTGTGGAGTATGGCTTAAATATTAAACAGACTCCTGAAAATCCACTTACCTTAGAACAAGTGCGGACTGCCTCGCCCTACAATACTTATCTAAATGAAGGCTTGCCACCTGGAGCGATCGCTTCGGTCGGTTTAGCGAGTCTCAAGGCAACACTTGATCCTAGTACGACTGACTATTTATTTTTTGTGGCTAAATATGATGGTAGCCATGTATTTAGTCGCAACTTGGAGGATCACGAAAAAGCATTGCAAGCGATCGATAAGAAGATTCAGCAAAAAATATCTAAATAACAAAACAGCTTAGATAAGCAGAAACTATCGTGCGCTGGGAATTCTTGATGGTGATTCTGTGACTTGGTTTTGGATCAGTATTTATGATGATTACGAGAATTTTTTCTAAATGCAGGGCATTGACTTTGGTATAGCTTAGACAATTTTAAGTTAAGATATTCTCAATAATTTAATTGTCATTCCTAAAATATTCGTGAAACCTTGGCAACTTATTGCTCCTGACTTAGTCTTGTCAGCACCAATTAATGCGATCGCACCGCAACTGATGGCAAAGCATGGATTGCGCGGTCTGATTTTAGACGTTGATAATACGCTGATCGGTGATGATGAATCAGATGTGTCAGCAGAGATTCGCCAATGGGTGGAGATTATGCGACAGCAATATCCGATTTGGTTGGCCAGTAATAACTTTAGCGATCGCCGTATTCAAAAGGTTGCTGAGAGCTTAAGTCTTCCCTATCGCAGTCGGGCGGGCAAACCTTCACGGCGGGTAGTGCGCCAAGTTCTGGAGGCGATCGCTTTACCCGCATCTCAAGTCGCCATGGTTGGCGATCGCTTGTTCACGGACACAATTGTCGGCAATCGTTTAGGCTTATTTACGATTTTGGTGCAGCCACCTTGCGCTGAACCCGTATTCAAACCATCAATCTCGTCAATATTTAAAGCTCGATCGAGCTTTCTCCGCAGCTCAGAAATCTGGATCGCTCGCAAATCAGGTGTAAAAATTTAAAAATCAACAAAAGTGTAAGGTGGCGCGAAGCGCCACTTTACACTTTTGTATTAATCGAACAATTATTTGTTTAATTGCTCTGTAACTTGATAATCTCAGATTAATTCATTACAAGCTTTTTTTTAATACCAATGGGAAATCTTCAGGGACGCGATTTACTTAGCTTGGCAGACTTACAACCAAGCGAGATACAGGAACTGCTCGCACTTGCTAAACAACTCAAAGCAGGAGAAGTGCAGTTTGACTTTCAGCGCAAAACTCTAGGCTTACTTTTTCGCAAAGCATCGACAAGGACAAGAGTCAGCTTTACAGTCGCCATGCATCAACTGGGCGGAAATGTCATCGACCTCGACCCAAATGTGACTCAAGTAAGTCGCGGCGAACCTGTGGAGGATACCGCTAGAGTCCTCGATCGCTATCTGGATGTGTTAGCGATTCGCACCTTTGAGCAAGCAGAATTAGAAACTTTTGCGAAGTTCTCTAAGATGCCGATTATCAATGCGCTTAGCGATTTGGAGCATCCTTGCCAAGTCCTAGCTGACTTGCTAACCGTGTCAGAAAACTTCGGTACTCTTAAAGGATTAACCCTTACCTATCTCGGCGATGGCAATAATATGGCGCATTCCTTGATGATTGGCTGCGCTCTAGTCGGGATGAATGTACGAATTGCCTCACCGAAAAACTTCGCTCCTGATCCTGCGGTTGTCGCTCAGGCAAAAGCATTAGCGAACAACTCGGAAGTGATCGTTACTGATGACCCTAAACTGGCGGCTCAGGCGGCTCATGTCTTGTATACAGATGTTTGGGCAAGCATGGGTCAAGAATCAGAAGCAGAAGATCGTGTTCCCATTTTTCAGCCCTATCAACTGAATGCGGAACTGATGGCTTTGGCCGATCAACAAGCGATCGCCCTGCATTGTTTGCCTGCTCATCGTGGTGAAGAGATCACTGATGAAGTGATGGAAGGCAAGCAGTCCCGTATTTGGGATGAAGCTGAAAATCGACTTCATGCTCAAAAGGCACTGCTTGCTAGCGTTCTTTAATCAAGACCGCGCTAAGCGCGGTCTTGATTACTATTAAAAACATAGGAGATGCGATCATGGTCACTGCTCAAATCAACCCACCTAACGTAGTTTTAGAGCCAAAAAATCGTCTGACTATCGATGAATATCATGCGATCGAAGAAATTTATCGGCGGATTAAGTTCACTTAGAGTTTTAAGTGATTATATCGCGTGCTCTGTGCGGGATATAATGACTTCTCTAGTGCTTCTTTTGAGTTAGATATCATTAATTAATTGTAATAATGCATCGGTTGTGACTTTGCCGCTCATGTCTGTGCCTTCGAGCAAGCTATCAGCGAGATCACGCTTTTGATGGTGCAGATCAACAATTTTTTCTTCGATAGTTCCCTTCGCGACAAGACGATAAATCGTGACAGGACGCTTTTGCCCGATGCGATGGGCGCGATCGCTAGCTTGATCCTCGACCGCAGGATTCCACCAAGGGTCCATATGGATCACATAATCGGCAGCGGTGAGATTTAGTCCTGTACCTCCTGCTTTGAGGCTGATCAAGAAGACATCACCTTCACCCGCCTGAAAAGCATCCACGCGCTTTTTACGTTCTTTAGCAGGAGTGCTGCCATCCAGATATTGATAGCTGATTTTTTTAGAATCGAGATAATCACGAATAATATGTAGATGATCGACAAATTGACTGAATATCAAAGCTTTATGATTGTTGTCGAGGAGTTCATTGACAACTTCGCCAAAGAGTTGAAGTTTAGAACTTGGTAGGAGAATATCGGGTCTGACTAGCTTGGTATTGCAACAAGCACGGCGCAATTTCATGATTTCGGCTAAGACTTGCAGATGTTTTTGTCCTGCGTTGCCTTCGTTATTGGTTAGCTTGGCGATCGCCTCACGCCTGAGGGCTTCATAAAATGCGAGTTCTTCCTTGCTGAGTTCCACTTGCAAGGTTACTTCAGTCCGCGATGGTAATTCTTGGAGAACTTGGTTTTTAGTGCGGCGGAGAATGAACGGCTGGATTAATTTTTTGAGTTGATCACGAGCAACTTTGTCCTGCGATCGCTCGATCGGATTAGCATAGTTGATATTAAATTTGTCGAGGGAACCAAGTAGCCCAGGGTTAATAAATCGAAATAAATTCCAGAGTTCACCGAGATGATTCTCGATCGGTGTGCCTGTGGTGATTAGTTTAAAACCACTTTGGAGATTCATCGCGGCTTGCGATCGCTTGGTTGCTGTGTTTTTAATAGCTTGAGCTTCATCAAGGACAACCGTTTGCCACTCGACTTTGGCTAACATCTCGCCCACTTCTTCTTGTTGGAGTAAGCCGTAACTACAAATTACCATGTCAAAAGGCTGGAGATTATCCAATACTTTTTGGCGATCGCCTGTACCAAACACAATTACATTCATAGTTGGCGCAAACTTGGCGGCTTCACCAATCCAATTCATACAGACAGAAGTGGGCGCAACGATCAAAGTGGCTCCATTGGGGGCGCGAGTAAGCATCAATGCTAAGGACTGCAAGGTTTTGCCCAAGCCCATATCGTCGGCTAAGCAAGCTCCAACTCCCCAATGGGCAAGCCGCGCTAGCCATGTAAATCCATCAATTTGATAATCGCGTAGTTCAGCTTGCAAGGTGGATGGCAATTTTGGCTCGAAGTTCCGCATTTCTTTGATCTTATTCACATGCGCTTTCCAATGTTTGTCCGCTTTGAGATCATCGATTTCATCCACAAAATCTTCTAGGGCGAGAGCCGCTAAAGGATGGAATCTTGTTCCTGTACCATGCTGTTCTGATAGACGGCGAAACTCCTCTAGGCGATTGCGAAACTGTTGAGTTAAGGCGATAAACTGACCATCACCAAGAGGAATGAACCGACTAGGAGTTTTATCAAGAAGTTCTAATAGACTCTGCATATTCAGCACGGTGTCATCACCCAATTGCAATTCTCCTTCAGCCGCAAACCAGTCTCGACTTTGATTAATGGACATCCTGAAGTTGCCAAAATCAGCACGATGGCTAATTCGCATTTTCTCGCCTTCTGGCCATTCTAAAACAATGCGATCGCCTAAAGCTTGCAGTTCCATTAATAGCTCTAAACAAAACTCTGGATCATCGATTAGCCATTCACCATCATGGTCTTCATAATTACCAAAGGTCAAACAAGCCGCGATCGCTTCATTTGCAAGTTTTTTCTCTTCTTTAAGATCACGAGTTGCTTGTAACCGTTTGCCATCAATTTCAGTTAGTACAGTCGCACCACCTGCCCCAGGGCGATAGTAAGCACCTGCATTGGCAAACGGACGCGCTAACACCGCAACTTTCAAGCCCTCACCCGCAGGCAAAATATGCACATGGGGTTTGCTATCTGAGGGAACTTCTTCAGCATCACTCACGCCGCCACCGATGTCAGAATGCACAGTGACAATCGAGGATATAGAATGGATCGCGTCAAGCACACGTTCTTTAGCAGTTACAGGAATTTCCAAACGATTTTTCCTGCCGATGATTTCGGTAATACGTCTGTGAGATTCGCTAATTTGGGTAACTTTGAGACGGGTTGGGCTTTCTTTAGTAATTACAAAAGTCTGTCCGTCTTTTAGCTGCGGTGAAAATTCTAAAATCAGGCGATCGCCCTTCCCTGCTTTGACGAGTAGCTCTGGTTCACCCTTCACAATATCTACCCGAATTGTTGGCGAGTCTTCCCAAAATACTAATGGATGTCCAATCAAAGCACAAATAGTATCTTCAGCAAATTCATACTGATTCTGCCCATAATATCCATGATAGGAGTCAGTATGTATATGCGAACAAACAGTGATGTCTTGTAGAGTCATATAAGAAAACTCATGGACGCTCTCCTTTAAACGTTTGAGAGCGATATTACGCCCCGCACTCCATAGACCCTTAGCGTTAATCTTTTGCTCTTTAGGCTGTACTGCATACGCTCCCTTTGCAAATGTCAAAAACCAAACTAGGCGTTGTGGTGAATTGCTGCCTGACTTTGTTTGATCGGGTGGTGATTTGCTGAGATTTAATAGAGCATTGAGACTTAGTTCCCAAGTTTCTTGAGGACGAATCAGGTTGACAATAGTGGGAATTTGATTACCTTGCCGCAACTTTTTGGCATGTTTTTTATGGATAGAATCAGGGGAAAGTTCGCCTAGTAATTCGGCTGTTTCCATGGATATCCAATGATATTCGGCGTTAACCGATTGCTTCAACATTGGCTCTAATATCCTTGACAAATCTATTCTTGCTTTTTCAGGATTTATCCAATAGAGACAGAGCGCGCTAAAAAATGCTTCTAGACAATGGTTCTCAGTGTAATTATGAATATATTCGTTGGTGAGCAGTTCTTTTTGAGGTATATCGCCTAGTTGAAACTTTAAAACCCTTTGCAGTCTGCCATAAGTAACTTGCAACCAATGATTAGTTTGCTTTGCCATGATGGCAGTGTAACTCTCGGCTTCACGCATACTCTCAGCTGTACCTTCTTGAATCAGGGCAAGTATAAAAAATAGCCCTGGTTCACCACTGAAAAATACTTGACGCTTCCCCGTTGCTTTTTTAATGGCTTTGAGCGATTGTCGAAATTGTCCGATCGCGGCTTCGCGATCGCCTTTAACAAAATATAACCACCCCAGCAGACCATTTCCAGCACTTTTGTAATCATGAGAAAAGCGATCATAAGCAGCTTGAGCGGTCTGTAAATCACCACGCAATAGACTCTGTTCCATCAAAACCATCAGTAAACTATCTGGACAGCGATCGCCCTGTTCTTGCTCCTGATCTGTTTGAGATTGAAATGAGTCGCGTAAGAGCGTCCAAGCCTCATTGGTTGGTTTTAGCTTCAGCATCCCATTAGTCAAAATCGTGACTAAAGCGATCTCATAAAAATCTGAATTTAAAGTTTGGAACCAAATGGAATCAAAAGGATTATTACAAACTTGATACAAGATTGCGTCTAGAGTGATTTTTTGTTGGGAATATCCTCCATATCGATAGAAGTCCTCAAACTGCTTGGAGACAAACTCAATATCTTGACGATAAATACCAATCCTCACTTCACGAATAAACTGTGATTCGCTTGTAAAACTGCGCGAACCTATTTTGTAAGACGGCACAGGAATTTTGAGAGCGATCGCATTGACGATCGCTGTAAATTTCCCTGTCTGGACAGCATCACGCACCGAAATATCAATCAAAAGGACATTGCATTGTGGTCCCTTTGATCGATCTTGAGTAAGTAAATTTGCCTGTAAAAACCAATCAATATAGCCCTTTAAACTAGCAGTCGTGAAATGTTTGTCACCTTTATCCTTAAGTCCAAGATGAAGTAAGCAATCAAAAAACAAACTGTGGTTAACTGGCTCATAGGCGATCGCAAAGACTTGAATCATCTGCTGCTCTAGTGATGACAATTTGCGATAGCTTGTTGTCAAGTTTTCATAAAGTTTGGCAGTGTCAGCTTGGAAATCAGGCATATCAGAGTTTGGATTGTGACTACAGAAATTTGCGATCATTCTAACGAATATATTAATCAATACTATCGTTAATTGCTTCTAATGCCGAAAAGGTGCAAATATACAGGGCTTAGTACCAAATATCTTGAGCCGAAGATGTGGTTATATTTGGCAATACCACCTATTAAATTTTCAAGTAGTCCAGAGAAAAGTTTAAAAGTGCCGCTTCGCGGCACTTTTAAACTTTTCTCTGGGTTTGGTCTCTGAGGTTAGTTTTAGCGCAAAGCTCTGTAATACCTATCTAAATGTGTATTAAATAGGCATTATTGCGTACAATACTAGACCTAGTATTTAACCAAACATTACAAGATTTCGACTCATGGAAGACAAGTTGATGTTGATGATCCCTGGTCCAACACCTGTGCCTGAACAGGCTCTGTTGGCGCTTGCCAAAGCTCCCATCGGACATCGTAGCGCTGATTTTAGCAAGATCATGGCAGATGTGACCGCCAAACTCAAGTGGCTACACCAGACTACTAATGATGTGCTGCTCCTCACCGTCAGTGGTACAGGGGCGATGGAAGCAGGGATCATTAATTTCTTGAGCAAAGGCGATCGCGTGCTTGTGGGTGACAATGGCAAATTTGGCGAACGCTGGGTCGAAGTCTGCCAAGCCTATGGTATCAATGCTGAAGTAATCAAAGCTGAATGGGGAAAAGCACTTAATCCTGAAGATTTTCGAGTCAAGCTAGAGGCTGACACTAACAAAGAAATCAAAGCGGTAATCATCACTCACAGTGAGACCTCCACAGGAGTTCTCAACGATCTGGTCACAATTAATCGTCATGTCAAAGCTCACGAAAAAGCTCTAATTATTGTCGATGCTGTCACCAGCCTCGGCGCGATGAATGTGCCGATGGATGAATTGGGCTTAGATGTGGTCGGTTCTGGTTCTCAAAAGGGCTATATGATTCCTCCTGGTTTAGGATTTGTGGCGGTTAGTCCTAAAGCATGGGAAGCTTACAAAACCGCTGATCTGCCGAGGTTCTATCTCGATTTGGGCAAAGCTCGTAAAGATGCTGCTAAAAACTCAACGCCTTTTACCACTTCCGTAAATATGGTGATGGCTTTGCAAGCTTCACTCGATATGATGCAGCGTGAAGGTTTGGAGAATATTTTTGCGCGTCACCTCCGTCATCGTGAAGCGACTCGTGCGGCGATGAAAGCTCTTAATTTGGGCTTATTGGCTCCTGATGATGCAGCGAGTGCCTCGATCACATCGGTAGTTCCTCCTGACGGACTAGATGCCGAAAAGATTCGCTCTACGATCAAAAAGAAATTTGATATTGTCATGGCGGGTGGACAAGATCATCTTAATGGCAAAATCTTTCGCATTGGTCATCTCGGCTTTGTCGGCGATCGCGATATTCTCACCGCAGTTAGTGCGCTCGAAGCGTCAATCTCCGCGCTCGGCTATACCAACTTCACCTATGGTGCGGGTATAAAGGCAGCGATCGAAGTTCTTAACGGCTAGTTTATCTATACAGCGCAAAGCGCTGTGATAAAACCCAATAAAATTTAAAAAAGTGCCGCAGAGC
>JANXUJ010000167.1 GCA_025356295.1 Cyanobacteriota bacterium | reverse complement strand
TTGATGATGGGCGCGGCGATGTTGATTGTTGGTAATCTTTTGGCCGACATATTATTGAAATTTGTCGATCCACGAATTCAACTCGGTGAGGATGGTTAACCCATGGTTCAACAATGGTATGTTGTGCGATCGCGCGCCGATGGTCAATATCTTGTTGCTCGGCTGCGCCCTGATCCTGACCAACCGCCCCAGCCCTATCTGATCGTATTTTCAGAACATGCCGACGCGCTCACCTATCTGAACCGTCAAGCTCCCGACTTAGCGCCTAAGTTTGCTGTCGAATCTCTTACGCAACCTCAACTTCCGGGCTTGATTAAACGCTGGTCTTATGTTGGAATTGCGATCGTTGAGGATGCCTGGACCCCAACCTTAAAGTTTGCGACCCTATAAAAGCAATCTCCAGCCGTAGAATCTATAGCTTCAAAGTCAAAAGATCTTAAAACAAAACCCGCTTAATCCTGAGACTAAACGGGTTCTGCTTTTGGAACGGAGAGAGAGGGATTCGAACCCTCGTTGAAGTTACCCCCAAACAGCATTTCCAATGCTGCGCCTTCAACCACTCGGCCATCTCTCCTCGCTTGGCATCACAAAAACTCTTACGAACTTGCTTGTTTTGTCTTGCGGTTTTTAATCATACCAAAGCATGGTGCATATGCAAAATCTGCGATCGCAAATTTTGTAAGTTTTATTTTGCAAGATTAAGCAGCATGTTGACGATACCAAGCGATCGTATTTTTTAAACCTTGTCGAAAATCTACCTCTGCGGTAAATCCAAACGCTTGCTTAGCTCTCTCAACATCGAGACAACGGCGCGGTTGACCATTGGGCTGAGCGATTTCCCAAATAATTTTGCCATCGTAACTCATTAATTCACAAATCAAATTAATCAAGTCTTTAATCGATATCTCAATACCAGTACCAATATTTACAGGTTCAGACTCGCTATAGGTTGCCGCGGCCATGACGATACCTCTTGCTGCGTCATCGGAATAGAGAAATTCTCTAGTTGGTGTGCCATCGCCCCACACAGAAATTGTGCGATCGCCTAATTTCTGCGCCTCATATACTTTACGAATCAACGCAGGAATTACATGAGAACTACGCGGGTCAAAATTATCTTCAGGACCATATAAATTAACAGGCAAAAGATAAATGCCATTAAATCCATATTGCTGACGATAAGACTGCAACTGCACTAGCAGAGCCTTTTTCGCCACACCATAGGGCGCATTAGTGACTTCAGGATAGCCATTCCAGATATCTGATTCTTTAAATGGTACAGGTGTAAAGTTGGGATAGGCGCAAATTGTGCCAATACAAACAAATTTCTGCACAGCCGCTTGATAAGCCGCATGAATTAACTGCACGCCCATCATCAGGTTGTCATAAAAAAGCTCAGCAGGTTTTTCCCGATTCAGTCCAATGCCGCCTACATGCGCCGCAAGATGAATGATCAAATCTTGTCCCTGCATCACCTTTTCGCAGTTAGCAAGCGATCGCAGATCGTGATCTTTTGATCTTGGTACAGTGATTAACTCTGGACTAGCTCCTACGGCGATCAGTTGGGCGATTACCTGCTTTCCTAAAAAGCCAGCCCCACCAGTAACCAATATTTTTTGATCTTTAAATTGATTCTCTAACATATAAATCCCTGAAATAAGTATAAATAGTTTAGAAAGCACTGCTTGGCAGCGCTTTCTAAACTACCAAGTCGAAGCTTGTCCAGCATTTCTCAATGTGGCAATGTCTTGAGAGGCAGTACCTTTGGGATTTGGCAATCCCAATGCATCCAAATCAGCATCCACCATTAACTCGACTAAATTTTTGAAGGTAACTTTCGGTTCCCAGCCCAGCTTTTGTTTTGCCTTAGTAGAGTCACCCAATAATAAATCCACTTCCGCAGGACGAAAATAACGCGGATCGATTTCGACATAATCTTCCCAATTGAGATTAACGTAAGCAAAAGACTCGGCAAGAAACTCGCGTACTGAATGGGTTTCGCCCGTGGAGATCACATAATCATCGGGTTTGTCTTGTTGCAGCATCAACCACATTGCTTCTACATAGTCTTTGGCATAGCCCCAGTCACGTTTGGAGTCTAGATTTCCTAGATAGAGTTTTTTCTGCTGACCCGCCACGATCCGTGCGATCGCCCTAGTAATCTTCCGCGTTACAAAGGTTTCACCACGGCGCGGCGACTCATGATTAAACAAGATGCCATTACAAGCAAATAACCCATAAGACTCGCGATAATTAATCGTTTGCCAATGAGCATAAACCTTAGCGCAAGCATAGGGACTACGCGGATAAAAAGGTGTCTCCTCATTTTGAGGCACAGCTTGGACTAAGCCATACATCTCCGAGGAACCTGCTTGATAAAAACGAATTTCGCGAGTGTTTCGTTGTTGGTAATCTCGCAAAGCTTCTAGCAATCGCAGAGTTCCCATCCCCACAGTGTCAACAGTATATTCAGGAGAATCAAAACTGACGCGTACATGAGACTGAGCGCCGAGGTTAAACACTTCATGAGGTCTGATAGCTTCTAAAATACGCCCCAAAGTTGTACCGTCGGTCAAGTCACCATAATGCAGAAATAATTTAGTTTCTGGTAAATGTGGGTCTTGATACATGTGATCAAGGCGATCGGTATTGATTGTCGAAGTGCGGCGAATAATACCATGTACTTCGTACCCCTTCGCCAAAAGAAGTTCTGATAAATAAGACCCGTCTTGACCCGTAATGCCTGTGATTAAAGCTCGTTTCGATTTACTCATAGAGTATGGACTGATTTTTATAGTATTTGGAGAATAGCGCGCTATTCTTTAAATACTATAAGCATTTACCCTCGATCAACATTTTTTCAAATTCATTTGTGGGTAATGGTGGACTAAAGAAATAACCCTGAATCTGATCGCAACCATGCTCTTTTAAAAACTGAATCTGTTCGACAGTCTCGACCCCCTCGGCAATAACTTGTAGTGACAAACTATGAGCAAGATCGATAATTGCTATTGCGATCGCCGCATCATGGCGATCAGTAATCAAATCCTGAATAAAACAGCGATCAATTTTGATTGTATTAACTGGAAAATGTTTGAGATAGCTCAAAGATGAATAGCCCGTCCCAAAGTCATCGATCGCTACTTTTATCCCCATTGACTGCAACTGCGATAGTACCTTAATCGTAAACTCAGCATTTTGCATAATGATACTTTCGGTAAGTTCTAATTCCAGATTGTGAGGCTCAATACCGTTTTTTTGTAAGACCTTGCTAATAAGCTCAATCAGATTATTATCTGGACGAAAATGTTGACTAGATAGATTGACCGCAATAAATCCGTAATTTATACCTAATTCCTTCCACAATCGCATCTGTTCACAAACCGAACTTAAGATTAACTCAGTTAATCTTAAAATTAGTCCCGTCTGTTCAGCAACTGGAACAAACCTGCCTGGCATGATTAGCCCTAATTCTGGATGCTGCCATCGCGCTAACGCTTCGGCTCCAATAATTTGTCCCGACTTTAGATCAACTAAAGGCTGATAAAAAACTCGTAATTCTTGGCGATCAATGGCACGGTGGAGGCTATTTGCCAGAGCCATATATTCTGAAGATTGGACATTCAGGTCAGGACTGTAAAATTTATAAGTATTTCTATCATGAGCTTTGGCATAGTACATAGCCAATTCAGCATTTTTAATTAATCCATCGACCTCCTGGTGATCATCAGGAAAAATTGTGATGCCAATACTACTGGTAATAAAAATTTCATGTCCATACAAATTGTAAGGATGGCTTAACAAATCTAAAATTGTCTGAGTTTCACGTTTGACGCTCAACATATCCACAATATCAGGGATGACTATCGCAAACTCATCTCCCTGTATTCGAGCCACCATATCGCAAGGACTCGCATATCGCTTGAGACGTTCCGCAATTGCTTTAAATAGTTGATCGCCAATATCATTACCAAGTGTGTTGTTAATGATATTAAAGTTATCCATATCTAAAAATAGCAAGGCTAAAGACTTGCTATTGATTTTTGCATGTAATACAGCTTGGATTAATGACTCATAAAAAAGAACGCGATTTGGGAGTTTTGTAAGTTCATCATGATGAGATAAGTATTCAAATCGCTCTCCCACCGCCTTAATTTCGTCATAATAATGCTCTCTCACTGAGTTGTATTTTTTTAGTCGTGAGGTGATCGCACCGAGCAACTCCGAGGAAGTAAATGGCTTAGTAAGATAATCATCTGCACCCAGTTGCATTGCTTGGCGCATATCCGCTTTTTCGATCATTGCTGTCAAAAATACAAACGGAATCATTGAGGTTTTTGGTTCTTGCCGCAACGCAACTAGGGTTTCATAGCCATCTAGTTCTGGCATCACAATGTCACAGATGATTAAATTTGGTAAATAGGTTTTAGCAATCTGTACCCCCACGGCTCCATTCTCTGCACCCAGCACATCAAATCCTTCGTAAGAGAGTGTTTCCATGATCTCTTCGCGCAGAGATTCTACGTCTTCAATGACTAGGATTGTGGTCATAATTTAATTTCATTCTATGCATAAGTAGACTTAAAATCTAAAACCATACAGCTCTAGCTAAGCGGAGAGTGCGGGGTTCGGTTGCGATTCTTAACTATTTTGAGATAACTATACAATCGGCAACTTTATTTGGATGTTAGTTCCCTTATTTTCAATACTACTAAGTGTAATTGTGCCGCCAAGAACACTAACTGAATTTTTAATGATAGCCATTCCCAAACCTGTTCCTGAGATCATACCAACATTATGAGCGCGATAAAAGTGTTCAAAGATTTTTTCTTGGTCAATTGAAGGAATACCAATTCCTTGATCTTGAAATTCTAATAAAAGCCGAGGAATGCGATCGCTAGTTTGAGAAATCGTGAATGAAACTTCTTCACCGTTGGGAGAATATTTAATTGCATTTGACAATAAATTAGAAATGATTTGTCTAAGAAATTTAGGGTCGATCGCTATATTTAGTGGAGCATTAATATTTTCAAATATAACTTGATACTTATCACCAGCTAATAACCTAGTCTGTTCGACTATTTCTAAACAAAAACTTTCGAGATCGATCATTTCTGGTTGCAATTCCAGTTTTCCAGACTCAGTTTTGCCAATAACTAACACTTCTTCTAGCATATTGGTCATACCTTTTACTTCCCGCTGTATTTTGTCGATGCGTTCTATTTTTTTCTCCTCTGACATTTTATGGCTATAGTATTTGAGTAAATCACTCGCAGTTTGGATAGTAGCAAGTGGAGTCCTAAACTCATGAGATGCTCTGGAAATAAATTGAGATTTTATTGTATTTAGTTCTTTTTCTTGAAGCAAGGCTCTTTCGAGTTGTTTCAAATTTTGCTCCAACTGCCGTATGCGATCAGCTTGCGTTTTAAATAGCTGTGTAATGTTGTGGTAGATACCAACAATCGTCAAAACAAATATTGCAGCAAGGATTCTAAATTGGGTATGATCTAGGATACTTTGCATAGCCAAATCTTTTATCAAATTATGTCTTTAAAGCTTTCAGTCCCTTCCATAGGTTGCGCTAGTTGTATCGATACTATTACCAAAGCTATCCAATCTATTGATGCATTGGCAATAATTTCAGGTGATCCCGTAACTAAATCAGTAGATATCGAGAGTCAATTATCTGAAATTAAAATTCGCGAGCTAATTGCGATCGCAGGTCATAGAGTTACCTAATCATATAAAGCTAAAGATCGCAATAATCTCCTCTAGGTATATTAAAATCTCCTGATTTACCGCCACTCTTATGTACTAGCCTTATATTTGAGATAATCATCGTCTTTTCTAGGGATTTTGCCATGTCGTATAGAGTCAAAGCCGCGATCATAGCAGCGGTCATTGCTTCCATCTCGACTCCAGTCTCAGACTTAGTTTTGACCTCCGCCTCGATTCGATAGCCAGGAATATTTTCGTCCAGAATAATTCTAACATCGACACTAGTTAGATTAAGGGGATGACACATAGGGATCAAGTTAGCAGTTTGCTTTGCTGCCATGATACCCGCTAGTCTCGCTGTGCCTAAAACATCCCCTTTCGGTAAATTTCCCGCTTGAATCGCATCCAATGTTGTTGTTTTCATGGATATTTCACACATAGCGATCGCCCGTCTCGCCGTTTGCGGCTTATGAGTCACATCCACCATTTGAGCATTTCCACTTTGATCAAGATGAGCGAGTGACTGAAGAGTATCCGTATCCATAAAAGCTTTGCTGAAGTCCGCAGAGTAGTATAAAAATTTACCAGTTTGACACTCCTCAGCCTGAAGGCATGAGGATTCCTGATTCAGCGAGACAACTTACTAATTCAGACTTACATCTAACTAGCAGAGGTCGAACTCTCCACAGGCGTAGAAATTTGGGTATGCCCTACCCTATTTAAACCAATCGCCAAGATATTCAGTGCCGCATTGTGGTCACGATCTAAAACCGTACCGCAATGACTGCATTGATGAGTGCGTTCACTCAAGGCTTTCTTGACTAATGTTCCACAAGTTGAACAATTCTGGCTCGTATATTGAGGTGGCACGGCAACCGTGACCTTACCAAATACTTTGCCAAAATACTCAACCCAGCCCCGAAACATCGACCAGCTTGCATCTGAAATAGACTTAGCCAATTTATGATTCTTGATCATGTTACACACTTGCAAATCTTCGTAGGCAATCAGGTCGTTAGACCGAACTACACATCTCGCTGTCTTAATTGCGAAATCTTTACGCTGCCTACTTACTTGCAAATGCTTTCTTGCTAACCGTTTAACTGCTTTACGGCGATTAGCCGAACCTTTTTTACGCTTAGAAACTTTACGTTGCAACTTTTTAAGTTGACGCTCTGACTTTCTAAGAGATCGAGGATTCTCAATTGTTTGACCATTGCTATCGGTGTAGAAATAATTTAGCCCAACATCTAAGCCAATAGTAGTTTTAAATGGCGGCACTTCTTCTCTACGATCAACATCGACACAAAACTGAGCATAGTAACCATCAGCCCGTTTTACCAGCCTGACTCGTTTAATTTGCTCAATCTGATAGAAGTTAAGATCTCGGCTACCAACTAATTTAAGTCTGCCAATCTTAAAGCCATCAGTCAAAGTTATATGTTTCCGATCTTCAGATAGCTTCCATCCAGATTGTTTGTATTCAACCGAATGACCACGTTTCTTGAATTTGGGATATCCTTTTTTGCCTGATACTTTCTTCTTGCAGTTATCAAAGTACCGAGATATGGCTGACCACGATCTCTCTGCGCTTGATTGTCTGGCTGTTGAGTTTAGTTTTTTAGCAAAGTCAAACTCTTTAGCTAAGACAGCACAATGCTTATTAAGATCATATTTGTCGCTACCCTTTACATCTATCCATAGTCTCAAAGCTTTATTACGCACAAACAGAGCCGTACGAATCGCTTCATCAATGAGGCTGTACTGCTCTGTTTTGCCTTTTAGTTTTGCTTCGAGGACTAGCATGATTATCAATGTCTTGTGCTGTATATCCTAGCACAAAAATAGTGTGTTAATATAAAGCCGTGCCACAAGCGCAGGAGGGTTAACCCATTTTTCTGATAAAAGTCTACTCGAATTATGTCTGAGACTGTAAAAATCGATCTCTATGCTAATAATCTTGACAAAACTCAGGTGATCGCGACCCGACTTGCCCAGCTCGTCAGTGTAGGCACAATCATTTTACTTGAAGGCAATCTCGGCAGCGGCAAGACTACTTTTATGCAAGCATTTGGTCGCGCGATCGGCATCGGCACAACGCTAACCAGTCCCACTTTTACCCTGATTGATGAGTATACCGAAGGGCGCTTGCCACTTTATCATATAGACCTCTATCGACTAGAGCCGTTTCAAGTCCCCAGTTTACATTTAGAAGAATATTGGCGGGGTGAAGATTTTCCTCTAGGTGTGGTGGCGATCGAATGGGCAAGCAAATTAATTACCCTTCCGCCCCAATACCTAAAAATTAATCTGTCAGTACCTCTCTTATCGAAACCTTTATTATCGGAGCGATCGCCTTTTCCCGAAGACCTTTTAGAAGATTTACCTGAAGATCGCATTATTCAGCTAGTTGCTCAAGGCTTACCTTACATTGAGCTTCTTAGCCAGTTTCAAGCTAGAGAAGTGTCTTGAAGTGCGACTTTATCTACAAAATCTAAATCTACAAAATCTAAAAATTAATCTTTGTTCTGAGAAATTGATGATTCGGAGTCATTTTTAACTTCATCTTTAAAACCCTTCAAAGCCTGTCCAACGCTGCGACCAATTTCGGGAATACGTTTTGCCCCAAAAATTGCCACACCCACAAGCGAAATCACAATTACTTCTGGCCAGCCAATTCCAAACATTTCTCACATATCTCCACAAACGTATCTGAATATGCTTTCATTCTCTATGCAAACGACAAATAAATGTATTAAAAAATAATGGAATCAACCATTACTTGGACACTCGGCAGCACTGACCCTGATACTGAAACAAATCTTATCCGCATTGCTCAATGGTGGTTAGCCCTTGCAGGTCAGGAGATCATCTGGCAGCAACGTCCAATCGCGGAAAATATTGATCGATCAACGATTGACTGGAGCAAACAAGCACTTGATGAAACCTTTGCGATCCATGCCCCAAGCCTTCGAGGCATTACTCTGTACTGGTACAAGCCAGATAGTCCTAACGAACGAAACATTAGCGTCAGCTATATCCAACTCGATCTCCATAAACAACAGCTAGATATATTGCCCTCGTCAGGCAAAAACTATCAACTCCGCATTACCCTGCCCAAGATTGTCTACCAAAAAATTCAAATCACCGATCCTCAATTTGGCAGCCTAATTCAGCCTAACGGTGATGCAGTTTTACTTTTGCGAGACGAAGCACAACGTTTAGAGATTCAAATTGATCTCAGCACCGTAAACGTTGCCTTACTTAAACAAAAGCTTTCGTAGAACGTGCAAAATTGAAGCGCGGCATGATTATCACTGATTTTTATACATTTTTTTATGGATTTATAAAATGTTTTGATGAGATTTCGACTAATCTTTGATCTATGATTTGTTCAGCTTTAGCAAATAAATTAAGCTCAGGTTAAATCAATGACACTTCAAGAACTACCGCCGCCGATTAACCCTCGTCAGATGGATATGTTGCGCGCAGTTGCTGCAATGGCTTGGGCTGACGGCAAGCTTGAGCCTGATGAAATTAGGACGATGCTTGATGAATTTGCGATCTTATTTGCTAAAACTGATGCAGAGCGTATATCTCTAAAAGATCGCCTCAGACATTACTTAGGGCAAAATATTCCTTTGGAAGAAGTTGTCCCAAACATCAAAAGTATCGAAGATCGTAAAATGACTCTGAGACTTGGCTATCAAGTCATCCAAGCTAGTCGCCGCAGTCCTAACGAGCCGATGATAAATCTTGATGAAGCTGCTGCCTACCAAAGATTAGTGAGAATACTAGACTTACCCGCAGAGGTTGTAGCTGAGATCGAAGTTGCGATCGCCCCACCAGAGACATCATATCCAAACGGTATTATCAAAGCACTTGCCTTAAAACTACACAAATTACTCAGCAATTAAGCTTAATCGTTAGTTAATTGTGGCAGTCGGCAATACCTATCGTTCCAAATTCCGATAAAGTGATTATTAGCAAACAACATCACCCTTTGACATCAAAATTTCTAAGAGCTAAGAACAGATACTATGCGGGATGGAACTGATCTTCAGCAAAAAATTATGTCTGCGCCATTTTTTAAGGGGCTTCCTGATGCCGCTGTGGTGAGAGCAACTGCCCATATGGTTACGCGCAGCCACCCAGCCGATCAAGTGATTCTATTAGAAAATGATTGGGGCAACTCAGTCTATTTTGTTTTAGGTGGCTGGGCAAAAATCCGTACCTATAATCTTGACGGCAAGGAAATCACCCTTAACATTCTTGGCTTTGGTGAAATGTTTGGGGAAATGGCTCCGCTGGATCAAGTGCCGCGCTCAACTGATGTGATCACACTGACACCGACAACGATTGGTAGTCTTCCTGCCTCTGATTTTGTGCATCTTCTAGAAACAGAGCCGATCGCAGGTATCCATCTGGCGCGACTAATGGCAAAGCGATTGCGTCAGGTCAACCGCCGACTACGACTGCGTGAAGCTGATAGTACTTCTCGCGTTGCTGATGTTTTGTTGTTTTTGGCAGAAGGACAAGGCACTAAAGTTAGTGATGGTTTAGAAATTCCCAACTTGCCCCATCGAGAGCTTAGCAGTCTTAGTGGTTTAGCCAGAGAGACGGTTACTCGTGTACTTGGCAAGCTGGAACGCAAAAACTTGATCCAACGCATCCCTGATCGCGATGTACTACACATTCTCAATCCTGAGGGCTTAGAGGCTTTGATGGTTTAGATTTTGATGGTTTAGATCAAAAGCGTGCATGCTTCTAAATCTGTTATTATTAGGCTCGTTATTTGGTAGGTAATAAGTATAAATGCTGAATCCAGTTGATTTCAGCGGTAAACCGTTTCATTTTGTAGGCATCGGCGGTATCGGTATGTCGGCGATCGCTTATATATTAGCGAAGCAGGGCTTTACGGTATCTGGCTCCGATCTGAGTAGCAATCGCATCACCCAGAAGCTACAAGGTTTGGGTGTAAAAGTTTTTCAAGGACATAATGCTAGCAATATTGATCTGGCAATCGCCCCTCAAGTTGTCTGCTCGACTGCAATCAATCAACAAAATCCTGAATTTCAAGTTGCCTTAGCCAATGGGTTGCCAATCTTGCATCGTTCAGATTTGTTAGCGGCTTTGATCGAACAATTTCAGGCGATCGCCGTTGCAGGAACTCATGGCAAAACTACGACTAGCAGCTTAGTTGGCTTTTTACTACTCCAAGGGGGACTCGATCCAAGTATTGTGATCGGCGGTGAAGTAAGTGCGTGGGAAGGTAATGCACGCTTAGGAAATGGTAAATATTTAGTCGCTGAAGCTGATGAGTCTGATGGCACATTGGTAAAATTTTCATCTCATATTGGCATCATCACCAATATCGAACTAGATCATACCGATCATTACCACAGTTTGGAGCAAGTGATCGAGACTTTTCAGGCTTTTACCAAACGCTGCAATCTGGTTATCGGTTGCCTTGATTGCCCAAATGTAAAAGCACATATCCATACAGATATCACCTACAGTCTTAGCGATTCTACGGCTGACTACTATGTGACTCAGGTACAGTACAACCCTTCGGATACTCAAGCGTTGGTAATCGAACGCGGTGAGACTTTAGGAAAAATATCATTAGGGCTACTCGGAAAGCATAACCTCAGTAATGCTTTGGCAGCGATCGCGGTAGCGCGTCATGTTGGCGTTGAGTGGAGTGCGATCGCTGATGCTTTACCCGATTTTGCGGGTGCTAGTCGCCGCTTTGAAATTAAAGGTGTGCAGAATGGCATTACTTTTGTCGATGATTATGCACATCACCCTAGCGAAGTTATCGCAACCCTTGCCTCAGCTAGACAACAAAATACTGGCGATCGCGTAGTTGCGATTTTTCAGCCACATCGTTACAGTCGCACTCAAAGATTTTTGTCAGAGTTTAGTAATTCATTCACTGATGCTGATCTTGTCATCGTCACCGATATCTATGCCGCCAGTGAGACCAATGATGGCAAGATTACAGGCGCACAAGTGGCAAGTGCGATCGCTTCTGTCCACGATCAAGTGCATTACTTGCCAACCCTCAAGGATGTTCAAGATTTTTTGGTGAAAAACTTGAACTCTGGTGATCTAGCCGTATTTCTTGGTGCTGGTAATCTCAATCAAGCGATCGCGCCAACTATGCAAGCAATGGCACTTTGAACTAGCAAAATTAGCAAGCCCATGTCACTCGATTTGCAAACTCAAACCTCAATTCGCGCAAATGTATCCTTAGCAGGACTGACTTCGATGCGGGTCGGCGGAGCGGCTGAGTATTTCATCTCGCCGCGCACAGCTACAGAATTAGCCGAAAGTTTGTCTTGGGCAAGCGATCGCCATTTACCAGTCATTATCATCGGCGCGGGGAGTAATCTCTTGATTAGCGATCAAGGATTAGCAGGCTTAGTAATCTGCACAAGACATTTGCGTGGCATTGAGTTTGACGAGAAATCTGGACAAGTCACCGCAGGTGCGGGTGAACCTGTCGCGCGCCTAGCCATGCAAATCGCCAATCATGGCTGGACTGGATTTGAATGGGCGATCGGCATTCCTGGCACTGTGGGCGGTCTAGTGGTGATGAATGCAGGGGCGCAAGGTGGTTGCGCGGCTGATTGTGTGGTTGCAGTGGAGATAGTAGATTTAACTGGTAAAACCGAGCGTATCTATCCTCAAGATTTAGATTTTAGCTATCGCACCTCAGCCTTACAAAAGTCGCAACAATTAGTGACAGGTGCAACGTTTAGATTTCAAATGGGTGGTGATGCTGCGGCGATCGCCCTAGACACAGACACCAAGCTCAAAGCGCGACATATTACTCAGCCCTATCATTTACCCAACTGCGGTAGCGTTTTTCGTAATCCGCTGCCCCAATTTGCGGCTCGGCTGATTCAAGACGCAGGACTAAAGGGTTATCAAATTGGCAATGCTCAAGTCTCAGAACTACACGCTAACTTCATCGTTAATCTTGGTAATGCTAAGGCTCAAGATATTTTTAATCTGATTGAGCATATTAAAAAAGTGATAGGCGATCGCCATAGCATATTACTGGAAACCGAAGTGAAAATGATCGGTAATTTCTAAACGTTAGGAGCTTGTCAGCGATCGCATTTACCTATGCATCTTTAGATAGATTTAACATTTAAAGTATTTACATTACTCAACAATTCAATTAGTGTAATTACTAAGCGAGAGCTTAATTATAAATTTTCATAGCTAATTCATCCCAAAACGGTTTATTTGCAATCATGACAACAGCAGTACAAAGACGCGAGAGCGCATCAATCTGGGACCAGTTTTGCAACTGGATCACCAGCACAAACAACAGACTATATGTAGGCTGGTTCGGCGTAATCATGATTCCATGCTTACTCGCCGCCACAATATGC
>JANXUJ010000026.1 GCA_025356295.1 Cyanobacteriota bacterium | reverse complement strand
GTGGTATTTCTCAAGTAAAGTTGCCTGTGTATTTGAGCTTCTTTGAGTTTGTTCATAATGCCAAAAGAAGGGGTAAAGCTTTGCTCAGTGCTTTGCTTCAATCTCTACTTGCTTTACCTCCCCGAAACACCTATTGAGCCATTGATTTAATGATTTATGAGGTTAGCTAATGAGCATAACGACTCCTGTCAAAATGATCGCGATAACTATCATAAAAATGTAGAGCCGAGACTTTGAAAGAAAACCCATGATAGAAAGAAGTTGCTGACAAATATGGCTAGTAAGGCGGTGACAACTGCCGTCGTGGTGGACTCGCCGACACCTTTGGCTCCGCCTGTTGTAGTTAAGCCCCATGTTGTGCCGATCACGGCAATTAACACTCCAAAGATGCTGGATTTAATCAGAGCCGCAATTAAATCCCAAGGTTTTAGTAAGTTCTGAACTGAGTTGAGAAACATGGTCGAGGGGATGGAATATGTTGCTTGAGACAAGAATAAAGCCCCAGCCATACCTGTTAAAAACCCTAAAATAGTCAAGATTGGCAACATCAATATACAAGCGATCGCGCGAGGCGTGGCGAGATAATCAACGGGATTAGTTTTGAGCATATAAAGCGCATCGATTTGCTCAGTTACTTGCATTGTGCCAATTTCGGCAGCAAATGCGGAACCAACTCTCCCCGCGATGATTACGGCTGTCAAGACTGGGATCAACTCACGAGCTAGGGCGATCGCCAAAATCCCACCGATCGCTTGTTGCGCGCCGAAGTTAATAAATTCGCGCGCTACTTGAATTGTCAATACTGCACCGACAAAGGCAGCTGTAATCAAAGTTATCAGCAGTGACTCAGTGCCAACCATTGACATCTGCTCCAGCGTATTGCGCCAATGAAAGCGGCGATAGATTAAGACACGAGTGATGATTTGTCCTATGAGTAGAAAACTTTTCCCAAGCTTAATTAGCCAACTACCAAAATTTCCCATGCTCTCACGACTTTGCATAAAGCGTCCAATTACAAGGATACTGAAGTTCGCGATATTTGCCTTGCAAAATTAGCCAAATAGTTTCGCGTGTCCAAAAATATGAGACCACGAGATAGTAACCCTCTGGGACATCTACGGGTTTATATAATTTGGGATTGGCAAGGGTTGGATTAACTGGAACATTAGAACCTTTTACAGTAACTACCATTTCAGAACCGTTGGGAGTATAACGATATTTTTTTGGCAAGACAAATAAGGCATAGACATGATGCTCGCCGAGCCAGGGTTCAACTACGATTTGGATAGGGTTAGCTTTATATATTTTGGTCTCAGTCGATAGTTCTTGGGTTTCTACGCATGAACTTGATGGTGTTTCGGTGGATAAAGATGCGGCAACTATCCAAAGTATAAAGATGGAAATGATCGTGGCAAAAAGCCAAATCATTCTAGGAATTTTTTTATTCTTTGAGCTACGTTTACTTGATTGTTTGTTACTTGATTTCATGAACAAGATTCAAGACGGGTGAATAGGATCGCGATCGCATCAACATATTGCTGTGTTTCTTTAGTCGTCATATTGCTGTTATTAATGATAATACTGAAAATAACTTCGCTATACTTTTTTGGGTTTGCATATCCTGACAAAGCGATCGCTCCTGTTAATGTGCCAGTTTTTGCCTGAATTAAACCTTGTGCCGATGTATTCTTAAAGCGATTAGTCAGTGTGCCATCTACTCCTCCGATCGCCAAAGATTTCCGAAAGTGGTAATTTGTAGAGCGATCGCTAGCGACAGTTTGCAAAAGTTGCGCGATCGCTCTGGGTGTGACTAAATTTCGGCGGGATAGACCAGAGCCATCGGCAAGAAAGATATTAGTAGTAGCAATATTTACAGATCGCAAATATTTATTAATAGCGATCATGCCACCACGAACATTGTCATCAGGTGTGATTTCATGGAAGCGATCGCCTAAAGCTCTGAGTAATAATTCGGCATAGAGATTATTGCTGTCTTTGTTAGTCGTGGTGATCAGTTCCGAGAGAGGTGGTGAATATGCGATCGCTAAGTCTTGATTTGGGGCTTGACGTGAGGCTTGAAATGGTGGCAGTTTTCTAGAAATATCCATAGTCGAAGAGATTTCGATGCCTTGGATGGTTAGTTCCTGACGCAGTAGATGCAAGAAATTTGCTTCAGGATTGGGAATTGCCACACTGCCTAATTCAGGTGTAGAGTTTTCAGGGATTTGTCCACTGATGATCAACACTTTTTGACCATAGGGACGGACAACTTTCAAATTGTTTTCAGGTAATTTATTGTTAGATAGAACAGACTCAGCAGTAGTTGTAATTGAGTTATTCTCAACCGACCAATCGCTAGCCTTTTGGGGATGTTCCCATTCAAAAATGGTGGAGTTACCGATTTTGGTAGGACGAATTGTCCAGTTCAAAACATT
The DNA here is from genome assembly GCA_025356295.1 of Cyanobacteriota bacterium. Classification (GTDB taxonomy): domain Bacteria; phylum Cyanobacteriota; class Cyanobacteriia; order Pseudanabaenales; family Pseudanabaenaceae; genus Pseudanabaena. The sequence goes on along the minus strand of JANXUJ010000026.1, from coordinate 14,167 downwards.
TTCATTAATTGTAAATGGCGAAGCGATCGCGGCATAATCTTCTTGTAAATCTTGCCATTCCCAACTGCCAGAAATTTCTGCGCCTTTACGAGATGTCAGCCCCCAGAGTCCACCGCTGATCCGCTTGACTCCTTTGTTTTTAAGTTGTGTTACCAGTGACTTTAAACCAGTTTCTGAGTTAAAACTAGGATCGCCTGAACCAAATATCCATAGTCCATTTTCAATTTCTCCTTTGGCATTGGGCGAACTTCTCGACATCAAGCGGGTGGCAAAGCGATAGTCTGCACCTAATGTTTTTAAAGCGATCGCTGTGGTAAATAGTTTGAGGTTAGAGGCGGGTATAAAGTAGCGATCGCCATCAAGATTTACTAAGATTTGCGGCTTAGGCTCACTGGTCTGCACAAATACACCTAGCCGCGCTGATTGCAACTTAGGCGATCGGGCAATTTTTTCGATTTCGGGTTGCAATTGGGAAGCACATACGCGACTCTCATTTGCCTGTGCGGGGAGTGTAGCAAGTAGAAAAATCGCCATAAAAAGTTTCGTAATCTTCATAAAATCCATAAATAAATCATGTGTTCGCGATCGCCGATGGTTACTTTCTCGGTTTGATTGGGAAGGAAGTCTCCCAAATCATACGCATAAGATAGAATTCTAGTCCCAGATTTTAGTTTAGGAAATATCTCTGAAAGTATCCGCAGATTTACTTCTGGAAGCAGATATAGAGTGATTACAGTCGCATTCCTCAAATCTGTTTTAAAAAAATCTTGCTTAACAAATCTAATCTGATCACGAATTTTTGGGGTCTGGGCGATCGCTGATTTTGATTCTCGATCAGATTCTCTAATCAATTCGGGATCAATCTCAATGCCGATCGCTTTTGCGCCAAACATCTGAGCTGCCGCAATCACAATCCGACCATCACCACTGCCCAAGTCATAGACAATATCAGTCGGTCGCACACCTGCCATCTCTAGCATTTTTAAAACTACCCGCTCAGGAGTTTGTAAATAAGGCGCATCTGGAGTGCGTTCAGGTTCAAACTCTTTGGGATCAACTTGCGCGATCGCAGGTAGCGGTTTATTTTCTAAAACAGCCGCTTTTGGAGTTATATCAACTAATCGAAGTATGGAAAAAATGACGGCCACAATCAGTAAAGCGGTGATCGCGGCGATGCTCCATCTACTTTTAAAATTATTTAACCATTTCCATTTGCGTCTAACTGTCATGTGATTTAGCCAAAACCTAGTTTTTGAAGGACAGTTGCTTGAGCCTCAGGTTGTTGGCTGTAAGCAAAACCCCAAGCTATTTCAGTGGGTAGTAATTTGGAGAACCGATCGAGAACATAAGGACTGCCATAGACTACGACTGCTTGTAATTTATTTTGTGTAATTAATTTTGCAATCAAAGTTTCTATCTGTTCGTGCAGATTTGTATTGCCTCGAAATGGATTGCCTCGACTAAAGATTTGGATAAATATTTGCGAGAAGCGATCGCTTTCTAGATTAGTCAAATTCAAGTTTGATAGAGTCATGCCATCAGCCACAATCCGCTGATAGTTGCAGGATTTGGGAAGTAATATTGCAGGCGATCGCGGATTGAGAAATTCGCTGCAAGTTAGCGGATCATCAACAATGACTAAATTAAGATAATTTGCATCTTGAGGATGACGAGGCGGCGATCGCAGATCAGTTAATTCAGTTAATGAAGAGTGAACCTTGATAGAACTTGTCGCGATCGCCTTAGCGATTTCTAGATATTCAGGATTACCAAGTTTATTCAGATCTGTGGGATTCCCACATACTTTTTGTTTTGCTTTCCAAATTCTTTGTACCGAAGCTCGAATGCGATCGCGGCTAATTTCTCCCGACTCCACCGCGTTACATACTGCCTTAATTGTGGCGATCGCATCAACGGGCATCAGTAAAATATCAGCTCCAGCCTTCACGGCTTGCACGGCGATCGCTTCAGGACTAGCCAAATTTGCAACGCCTGACATAATCAACGCATCAGTAGTAATAATTCCCTCAAAACCTAACTGATTTCGCAAAATATCCGTAAGCATATGATGCGATAAAGTCGCGATATTCTCAGAATCAAACTCTGGAACCAAAATATGCGCGGTCATAATTGCATCTACACCCAGCGCGATCGCATTCACGAATGGAGGAAACTCGACATCCTCAAATCTTTGGCGATCGTGAGGGAGCATCGGCGTTTGTAAATGGGAATCAACCGATGTATCACCATGTCCGGGGAAATGCTTCGCGGTGGTCAGTACAGGATGTTTTTTTGCCCCAGTCATAAATGCGGTAGTCGTACCGATCACTTCATCTACCGTAGTCCCAAAAGCGCGCACATTAATAACAGGATTTTCAGGATTATTATTCACATCCACAATCGGTGCAAGCAGCCAATTAAGCCCGATCGCCACAGCTTCCTCTGCCGTGATTTTACCCATCTCCTCGGCATATTTGAGCGATACATCTTGCAAAGCCATTGGTGGCGCAAACCATGTTGCCCCACTAAATCGCTGTCCCACGCCTTCTTCAATATCTGCGGATATTAATAGCGGTATTCTTGCCCATGACTGCATCTGCTGCGTTTTTAAGGCAATTTCTGCCGCACTACCACCGAGTAAGATTACGCCGCCGACTCCATACTCAGCGATCAAAGTTTGTAAGGTAGCGATCGGCAATTCCCATTGTGGGTGCTGAATCTGATGGTCATACAACATTCCGCAAGCGCGAACTACCACCATTTGCGAGACTTGCTCAATCAGGCTAAGGGTATCGATATCAGGCAAATTGATCGGCGGCATAATTAACTAAATCAACTAATTTGTGACTCAGGCTAACAGACAGTGTGTAGCGCTGTCTGTTAGCTCCCTAAAACTCTAACGCAAAATCTTTGCGTGTCATCGGTTGTGGTACTTCTAAACCCTCACCACCAATATATTTTAGCGGCTTACCTTCAACAGACAAATAAACCTTAGCATCAAGCTCTAAGCTAGTTGCTGTATATAAAACTTGAATGATCCTTCCTTGTATTGACGCAGAACCACCGCCCTTAGTAAAGTCTTTTGACAAGTTAATCCGAATTTCCTTGTTTTTTGTGACCACACTTAAGACTTTTGTGTTCGCAGGAATAGCGCTATAAAAAGTCGATCCAGGTGGATTTTCAGCAATCAATGTATTTAGAACTGAGGCGATCGCCTCGGTATTACTCTTAGCTTTGATCGCGATCGGGACAGCAATCAGCTTATTTTTACTAGCTTCGATCCAATAGACCGCGAGTTGACCATCAACGGCTCGCGTTGCTGTGGGTGATTGAGTAATTTGGTTAATTGCTGGGACTGACACTTGAGGATTAGGCTGACTAGCTGGTTGATTGAGATTGCTATTTACAAGTACTGCCGCCCCAGAACCACCAACGATCGCCGCCGCAACTAGACCCACCCAAGTACCTCTATTTAAAACTGGAAGTTTCATAATTTTGATCCTCAACGTTGTTGACTAAGTTTGCATGATCTTGTTGACGAAAATAAATATAAAACAACTCAAGTTTTTACTCACATACCCCAAAAGGAAAAGCGATGCTTTTCCTTTTTCGGTTTTAATCTATTCAAGTCCCTCATAGCGCCACACTACAGGATCGATCGCTTCACCATTTACATAAAGCCCCCAATGCAAATGCGGTCCAGTCGCCGCCCCTGTTGCCCCGATCGCCCCAATTACCTGACCAGCCTGAACAAAATCTTCTTCTTTTACATAGATTTCACTAAGATGCAAAAATATACTTGCTACGCCCTGACCATGATCTAATCCAATTGTATTGCCATGTAACCGAAAGCCCTGAGCAACTGTCCCCACTAAACGCACATAGCCAGCCGCAGGAGCAACCACAGGTGAGCCATAGCCGCCCGCATAGTCCACACCACGATGGTAATAGTCATTAGCAAATTCGCCATTATAATAGCGCCGCACCCCATAGCCTGTGGTGATCTCACCATCGTTAGGACGCACAAAAGCCCCTTTCCAAAACTTTTGCGGGGTGACTAATTTTTTAAAAGCCGAAACCTTGTCCCATTCATAATCAGTTGGCTCTAAACCACCATTCGCATCATTTAGCCAGATACTCTGAGTCGGAAACTCGCGATCGCCTAATTGCATCGCCAAAGTTTGAGATAAACCATCACCCGTCACAATTACCTGTCGCAGTCCCGCCCGATCAAGTGGAGTCGTGGGAATAAATGCTCGCCACCGATTGGGCGACATTGCAAATACAGGAAATATCTTGCGATCGCTTGTCACCGTTGGCGCAATCCCTGAAGATTGATTTGTGGCAATCCAGACTGACACTGTATCGCCGAGCGCAGGTGTATTTGGCTTAAGCATCGCTTGCAATGCATCGGCTTTGGATACACCAATAACCACAGAGGCGATCGCTACTAGCAAGCTCAAACAAATTAGCAAAGGCAATTTAAGAGGACGAACAGCCATAAGTATTTATTAATGTAGAGCGCAGTACCATTATTTTAAAGCTAAAATAATGCTGATTATGTAGTCAAACAGTCATGAGCCAACAACCCGTCACCATAGAAGATATTTATGCTCTTTTTCGTACATCACAAGAAGAGCTTCGCATATCGCGCGAAGAGTATGATCGCCGTAGTGTTGAAGCCGATCATCGTGCTGCTGAAGCCGATCGCCGTAGTGTTGAAGCCGATCGTCGTTTTGCAGAATCTCAAGCCCAAAGCGATCGCAGTCTTGAACAATTAAAGCGATCAGTATTTGAGGCAACTCGCGCAGTTAATGCTCTGACTACTCGCTGGGGTAGATTTGTTGAGGAATTAGTAGAACCTGCGGTAGTTAGACTTTTTCAGGAACGGGGAATAGATGTAAAAGAAAAGCATCCTAGAGTCAGTGTTACTCGAACAGATATCGCAATGGAGATTGATATCTTGGCAGTAGATACTACGGATGTAGTGTTAGTGGAATGCAAATCAAGACTCTCTAAAGATGATGTGGATGAATTTATTGAAAAACTTCAAAACTTTAAGATCGCTTTTCCTGCTTACAAGAGTTATCACGCTTATGGTGCTGTCGCAGGAGTTGAGATCAATCAAGGTGTGGATCGCTATGCTTATCAAAAGGGTTTATTTGTGATTCGTCCTTCTGGGGAAACGGTAGAAATTGTCAATGATCAGAAATTTCAAGCAAAGATTTGGTAATTATTACGAAGCATAGATCGTATAAAAAGCAGGGTAAGATGGAGCGACAACTCCAATAATGGTGTCACCAACAGCACTATTCAACGTGCCGTTGTTAGTATAAGAGTTTAAATAATAGTGAGCAACGTCAAGCCTCTCAAACAGATTTGCAGCTAACTGTACGCCGACTGAAGTTGAACCGCCGAACAAACCTCCGTCTCCCGATGCACTAGCAGCATTACCTGCCGAGTAAACTCCCTCCAAGCTTAAACCCTTAGATATGTCATCGCATCGGTGCTAACCACTTTGGTTAGATTTATATCATTTTTGAAACTTGAATTTGCTTGAGTTTCTGCATGAGCTGCATTGCTCAGAAATGTTGAGGAAGCGATTAACGCACTAAGCAAGAGTAAATGTGATCTTTGTTTAGATACACTGGGCTTTATGGACATCTAAATAAATCCTCTACACCAAAAGGAAAACAATGAATATTTGACAAGTATTATCGTTTTTTTCGTTGTCAAGGTTTTTTCGGGTTTATAGAATTTATTAAGTCTTTTAGGGACTTTTATAGCGATCGCAAAACCAAATATTCATAAAAAAACCTGATTTTTAAAAATCAGGTTTTTTTAATTTCACAAAATTTCTTGCAAAGTTTAAGGAATTAAAGGAATAATCGCGCTGCGAGTAAACTGCTCATAAGCTGACTCTAAATTAATTGAATATAGTCCTTTAAATTTGTAGTCTTTATAGAGATCAGGTACTTTAGCAAACTTCTCAAGAGCTTGCTCCTTAGTCAAGATTTGACCTTTCCATTCCAGCGCCAGACGCTCTAAACCACTGAAATAGGCTTGCTGCGCTTGCAAACCAGTTACATCAGTTACATCCCCATGCCCAGGGATGATTTTTGCCTCAGGGAAAGTCGCGATTAGGCGATACAAGCTGCCTTGCCATTGCCGAATGTCGCTGTCACCTGTGTAAGGAATCCGCTTATTGAAAACCATGTCGCCTGTGAATAAAACCTTAGCATCAGGAATATAAGCAACTAGATCGGTTCCCGCCGAGTGTCCATCCACGCGCTCAATGCGTACTTGGCGATCGCCTAACCACAGATCAGTTTGGCTATTAATGATCGTATTTGGCGGCGTAATTCCCGCAGTATTATTTTTACCACTTTGGATATATTCACGAATCACGCCGCGCCCGATCACAGGAATATCGCGCTTAATGAAAACAGAATTTCCGCCCGTATGATCGGCGTGGTAATGCGTATTTAAAACATATTTGATTGGTTTATCTGTCAATGACTTCACAGTCGAGAGCATCAATTCCGCAAGCTCAGATGTTTGGAAAGGATCGATTACCAATACACTATCGCTGCCGATCACAATGCCACCATTGCAGATTGCGACAGCAGGACTCGCAGGGGGGAAATCGGTGCTAGCAATTAGGGCATGAACACCAGGAGCAACCTCTTGTAGTTGCAGCCCTGCATTTTGAAAACTAACTGTTTTCGTGGTCGCTGATTCTGTGGGTTTATTTTGAGCCTGAGTTTGATTTTGTGACTCTGCGGGTAGCCAATCATGACCGAGGAGCATGACTGTCAAGGCGGCGATCGCGGCTAGGGCGATCGCTAGAAAGTACTTAATTTTTAGCTTTTTCAGCATTTTAATCCTCAGAGCTAGGTTCAAAGGTCTAGTTTAGTCTAAACCCAATTAAAGCCTAAAAAAAGAGGGTACGCAAAGCGCATCCTCTTTTTTTAGGTATTTATAAGTAGTTTTAAGCTTTAATTTGGGTTTAGAGCTTAACTTCGATGTCTACACCAGCGGCTAGATCGAGCTTCATGAGCGCATCAATCGTCTTCGCGGATGGTTGATAAATGTCAATAATCCGACTGTGAGTACGAGTTTCAAAATGTTCGCGCGAGTCTTTGTCAACGTGAGGTGATCTAAGAACGCAATAGATACGGCGGCGAGTTGGCAGAGGAATAGGACCAACGGCGGCAGCATTTGTACGATTAGCAGTTTCGACGATTTTTTCGCAAGACGAATCAAGGAGGCGATGATCGAAAGCTTTGAGACGAATCCGAATCTTTTGTTGTTGAGGTGCCACAGTCTTTCTTAGGAATATATTCGGGTAAAATTTTCAGCGTTTCCAATATTAGCATTCTCGCAAACTAAAATCAAACTAAATTAAAGTCCACCTGCGGCTGACTTTAATTTATTGCTTCTTGGGTTTTGATTTAGCGCCGCAGATGCTGAAAGCCATAAGGATAATTGCTGTTACAATTAATTTGAACAGATACAACCATACGAACCAGTTAGAAATATGTCGTTGCTTCTCTCTATCTTTCTCTCTGCTCCAATTTTTTACGCTGCGATCGCAGGTACATATTTGCTAGTGATCCCTTTGCTGGTGATATTTTATTTCAAGGCGCGTTGGTACAAAACTGGCTCTATCGAACGAGTTTTCCTATGTTTTCTAGCCTTTTTCTTCTTCCCTGGGCTACTGCTCGTCTCGCCCTTCTTTAACTTTCGTCCGCAAATGCGCGAAATATAACGCGAAATATACAAGCGAGATATAGTATGCGCCGCATTGATGCTTTCGGAATTGTGATTGCTTTTTTTGTGTTTGGTGGAGTCGCGTTTGGGGCGTTTCGCACCTTTGGCTTTGATGCAACTAATGCGGGTGTTTGGAGTCAAGTCGTCTTAGTGGGCGTATTGCTCGCTTGGATTTCGACTTATGTATTTCGGGCTGTGACCCAGACGATGACTTACAACCAGCAGCTAGATGAGTACAAAAAAGCAGTGCTGACGAAACAATTAGAGGAGATGTCTCCCGAAGCGCGCGAAAGCTTACTCGCTGAAGTGGCGGCGGAGAAAAAGTTGTCTATATCCCAGCCTATCAGCCAGATCAATGAGCCAGATGAATGAATCAGCGATCGCCTTATTATTCTCTATTTCATCCTAAGCCACTCGCGAGACGGGTTAGCTCTTTTGGGTTTCCTAGAGATTTAGGCGATCGCTTTCAAATAGTCAACAAGTGGTTGTGTTTTGCTAGCGATGGCAAAGTATCTAACTTGATTGCTGAGGCGCAGTTTTTACATGATATTTTTGTTGATATTTTGGGATATAAGTCGCCCTTTGAGACCAATGGTACATCTTGGGAACTAGAGCTACATCCAACTCCTGCACTCGGTTTTTTTAACGAACACTCAGTAAATGTGATTGCCGAAATCAGAGTGAATACCGCCGAAGAAGGGGCGATCGTCAAGCCAGAGCCAGAACATGAGACAACTGAATGGTTGATTGTGTTGGACTATCGAGAAATCTGTCTATATCATCGCGATGTATCAAGTTTATTTTGTCAGAGATTTTCTTGGGAATCATTAGCTGATTTAGATCAACTTAAAGCTTTTTATTTTCTATTGTCACGGCGGACGCTTTTAAGGGGGATTGCGAATAGTGAAGAGCGATCGCGCACGACCCAACTCTTAGAAGAGTCACATCAGCTTGAGTCTGATATTCTCAAAAATTTTTATAGCCACTATTACAAGATTCGCAGTCAGTTAATCAAAGATTTTCGCTATCGATTGTTGTTACTTGCCCAATCGTACAGCTTGCCAAATCTTGATCCTCATCCGCATATTAACGCCACGCAAATTAATGTCGAAGATGTGATTGAGATCGCGATTTATCAAGCTCAAAAGCTATTAAATCGGATTTTGTTTGTCGCTATTTGTGAGAATCGGCATTTATTACCTGAAAATCTTATTAAAGATGCTTATGAGTTTATTAATCCCTATGTTGAGCAACCAATTTGGGAAAATTATAAAGCGATATTTCGTTGGGTTCAAAATGGGAATTCCGATTATCATATTTCCATTAATGCTTATCCATTCAGTTTATTTGAGAGCGATCGCATTTTAGATGAGGCATTATTTGTCGGTGATGAGTTATGTCGTCAGATTAAAGAGATTGCTCGTTTTGATTTTCGTGAAGATATTACTCGCCACATTCTTACTTGTCTCTGTGACGACTCGATTAAGGAGTTATCGCAATATCGCAAAGACCTCGGCAATCTTAGTAAGCGCCGTACTCCTAAGTTGCCTTGCAAAGCAATCTTGCAAAGTGAGTCAGTAATTCGGATATTGCAGCAACATCTATTGCTAGTTAATAACAATTCTAATCGCGAATTTGATCAAGATATTTTGATCTATTGTCGAGAATATCAAGAATGCTTACTAAAAATCAAGATTGTGCATCCCAAGTGTGGCGCGGGCGTATTTTTGGCAACGGCTCTAGAGTTTTTGATTTCTGAACATGAGCGAATTCATTATTTATTAACTAAGCTGACGCTGGATACTGAAGCGATCGCTCACAAAACTTCTTCAGAACTAATCACACATATTTTACAAAACAATCTGTTTGGTTGTGATGTTGCTGAAGAGTCAGTGGAAATGACGAGACTTTATTTGGGATTGCGATCGCTAGAAATTAATCCCTCTTTACCCAGCTTTGAACAGAATATTCAGCTAGGAGAGCTATCAACTTGTGATTTTGGAGAAGAGTTTCGAGAAGCAAGCGATCGCGGCGAAGTTGTAATTCTCAAGTAAATCTCGCAATTAATTGCGAGTGACGACTGCCTCAACCTGAACTATCTGATTAGTCGATTTAGTGGCATCTACATTTACAATAGCCCACCGCAATGGCTCCCCATGCTTTGCTAACTCTTGTTCAATAGTTTTAGCGATCGCTTCTTGATTTTGATTAATCTCAATTTCTGCCGTAATAAAATGTGTAGTCATTATGTTTAATTTTAGATATTTAGGTTAGAAAAAATTAAAACCCAAGAAGCAAGTTGCGGCGCGAAGCACCGCAACTTGTCTTCTGGTTTTGGGGTTTAATTATGCGTAGCTACCTAGTCGAATAAGAGAATTATAGCTGATGTTTCTGTAAGTAGCTGGGCGCAATTAATACTTTCTAACTCTGGTAATTTCGCATATCATCAAAATCATATTTCTATTTAGATAAATCAGATAAATATGTACGCTAGTTCTTCAAATAATAAATGGCAATTCTGGATCGATCGCGGTGGCACATTTACCGATATTGTCGCGCAACGCCCTGACGGTCAGATTGTTGTGCATAAACTCCTCTCGGAAAATCCTCATCGTTATACTGATGCACCGATGCAAGGGATTCGCGATATTCTTGGCACTGCCCAGTCTGAACCGATTCCTGTTGCCGAGATTGCTGCCATCAAGATGGGAACGACTGTGGCGACTAATGCCTTACTGGAACGAAAAGGCGATCGCACAGTTTTATTAATTACAAAAGGGTTTCGAGATGCTTTACGGATTGGCTATCAAAACCGTCCTGACATTTTTGCGCGCCATATTATTTTGCCTGAGATGTTATATGAGCATGTAATCGAGGTTGAGGAGCGTTGTGGCGCTCACGGAGATATTCTCATTCCCTTAGACGAGAAAGTAGTGCTATGGGAACTACAAAAACTTTATGATATGGGAATTCGTGCTTGCGCGATCGCTTTAATGCATAGTTATCGCTATCCAGAACATGAACAGCGTTTAGCCACACTGGCTAAGCAAATTGGCTTTATCCAAATCTCGATATCTCATCAAATTAGCGCTTTAATTAAATTTATTAATCGTGCGGATACATGCGTTGTTGATGCTTATCTATCGCCAATTCTCAGTCGTTATGTTGACCAAATTAGTTCTGAAATTGGTGAAGTGGAAAATAGTTCTATATCTCCAAAACTTATGTTCATGCAATCCAATGGTGGATTGATCGAAGCGCAATCTTTTCAAGGTAAAAATAGCATTCTTTCGGGTCCCGCAGGTGGAATTGTTGGCGCAGTTCAAACTAGCTTAAAAGCAGGTTTTAACAAAATTATTAGCTTCGATATGGGTGGAACTTCGACTGATGTTGCTCACTATGCGGGCAGCTATGAGCGATCGCTAACCACAGAAGTTGCAGGAGTGAGGCTGAGTACACCGATGATGTCAATCCATACGGTGGCGGCAGGTGGTGGTTCATTGTTGTTTTTTGATGGCGCAAGATATCGCGTGGGTCCTGAGTCGGCTGGAGCATTTCCTGGTCCTGCTTGTTATCGAAATGGTGGTGCACTTGCCGTAACTGATTGTAATGTGATGTTAGGGAAGTTGCAACCAGACTTCTTTCCAAAAGTGTTTGGGAAAGATGGAGATTTACCGCTTGATCAAGAAGTTGCCGTTCAGAAATTTAAAGAATTAGCCCAATTAATTAGTCAAACAACAGGGACATCTATTTTACCTGAAGTGGTTGCAGAGGGATTTTTGAAGATTGCGATAGAAAAAATGGCGATCGCGATCAAAAAAATATCGGTGCAGCGTGGCTATGACGTCTCTGAATATGTGTTGTGTTGCTTTGGTGGTGCAGGTGGACAACATGCCTGTATGATCGCTGATCTGTTAGGCATGACTCAAGTTTTTATTCATCCATATGCAGGAGTGCTTTCTGCTTATGGCATCGGTTTAGCAGATATTCGCACAATTCGCGATCGCTCAGTTGAAGCAGAGCTTAATTTAGCACTTCTCTCAGAATTAGAAATAATTAGTAGAGCGCTAAGTGAGGATGCAAAAAAAGAGATTTCACGCAGTAATAATAGTGATTTGCCAAGTGATTTACAAATTGAGATTAGTTTAAGGTTGCGCTATGTGGGTACTGATTCTTCACTAACTATGGTGATCGCTGATCCTGCAAATTTCCATTCACCAGATACTTTAGCGAGTTTACAATCTGGTTTTGAGATTTTGCATAAAGAGCGCTATGGCTTTAATTTTGAGGACAAAATTTTGATCGTGGAAGCGATCGCGGTCGAAGCAATTATCAAAATGTCAATAACCGAAGAGCCATTTAAACAGCGTCACAGTAACAGTTTGCCAGAAGCGATCGCGATCGCTCCAGTTTATATGCGTGGCAAGTGGCAAAATGCACTCATATTTCGGCGCGAGGATTTACAAGTTGGCGATCGCATTACTGGATCAGCTCTAATTATTGATGCAACGGGGACTAATGTGATTGAGCCAGATTGGGAAGCTGAGTTGACAGAAAGAAATCATTTGATTTTGAGAAGAGTTACGGCTCTAGTCTCGCTGGAAATCTCGTCTGAAAAGGTCAATTTAAGCGACTCCACTCCCGATCCCATCAAACTAGAAATATTTAATAACCTCTTCCAATCTATCGCGGAACAAATGGGGTTTACACTCCAAAATACCAGCGCCAGCGTTAATATTCGCGAAAGGCTAGATTTTTCTTGTGCAGTATTTGATTGTGATGGTGAATTGGTCGCCAATGCGCCACATATTCCTGTGCATCTTGGCTCAATGGGTGAAAGTGTTAAAGCACTGATTAAAGACACAGGTAGCAATGAGCGCATCCATATAGGCGATGTCTTTGCGACTAATAATCCCTACAATGGCGGCACACATTTACCCGATATAACTGTAATTACACCTATTTTTATTGAAAATAACCAAAAACCAACTTTTTATCTCGCTTCACGCGGTCATCATGCTGACATCGGAGGGATTACGCCAGGATCGATGCCGTCCAATAGTACAAGTATTGAAGAAGAAGGAATCTTATTTAATAATTTTCAACTTGTCAAAAATGGACAATTTTGTGAAGCTGAAACTTTTGCTTTATTAACTTCTAGTCAATATCCTGCGCGTAACCCTACTCAAAATATTGCTGATTTGCAAGCACAAATTGCTGCTAATGCATCGGGAATGAAGGATATTCAACGGATGGTTTTGTATTACGGAACTTCGACTGTGCAAGCTTATATGAAATATGTGCGAGACAATGCGGAAGTAGCAATTCGGAAAGCGATCGCGAATCTTGCACAGACATGGGGTAGTGACTGTGAGCGGAAGTTTGTCTATCCTATGGATGGAGGTAGTCAGATTTGTGTAGCGGTAAGCTTAAATGAGCGCGATCGCAATGCCAAAATCGACTTCACAGGAACTTCGGCACAACTTGCAGATAACTTTAATGCACCGCTTGCGGTTTGCAAGGCAGTTGTGATGTATGTTTTCCGCACTCTCGTTGATGATCAGATTCCACTCAATGCGGGTTGTCTTGTTCCTCTAGAAATTATTGTTCCTAAAGACTCGCTGCTTCATCCTAGCTATCCTGCGGCTGTAGTCGCTGGAAATGTTGAGACTTCTCAAGCGATCGCTAATGCCTTATACGGTGCGCTCGGCGTGATGGCAGCCTCACAAGGGACGATGAATAATTTCACATTTGGTAGCGATCGCTATCAATATTATGAAACAATTTGCGGTGGATCGGGTGCTGGGATTGACTTTAATGGTAATGGCTTTGATGGAACTAGCGCGATCCAAACTCATATGACTAACTCGCGATTAACTGATCCCGAAATTCTCGAATGGCGGTTTCCTGTTCTTTTAGAAGAATTTGCGATTAGGGAAAATAGCGGCGGCGACGGGAAGTATAAGGGAGGTAACGGAGTAGTGCGCCGTATTAAGTTTCTAGAACCAATGACAGCAGCGATTTTATCGGGTAGCAGGACGATTGCCCCTTTTGGCTTAAATGGCGGAACATCGGCGGAGACTGGACATAACTATGTAATTAGAAGTAATTATGAGATTACAGAATTAGAAAGTACAGCCACTGTTCAAATGGAAGCTGGTGACACTTTTGTGATTGAAACCCCAGGTGGTGGTGGTTATGGTGATGCTATCTGAGAAGAGTGGGTCGCCCGCTTAGCGGGCGACTCACACTTTGTTTTTGTACGCTAATTACGCAATTTTGGATTACGCGATTTTGGACTGCTTCCATTTCCAGATTACGCCTGATAGCGAATTGGTGACAACATGGGCGGCGATCGCGGACAAGAGATTTCCTGTATACATAGTCACTGCAC
>JANXUJ010000025.1 GCA_025356295.1 Cyanobacteriota bacterium | reverse complement strand
AACCAGTTTTAAGGTCACTGAAACAGTGTTGCAAGCCTAACAAGCCTAGATAACATTGGCGAAGCAAACATTACCCGCAAGGGCAAGGAGACAATCATATCTCCATGGAGGGGTGTCGCCATACCCCTCCACCTCACCATCTACAAGGATAGCTATGAGTTCTAATATCTACTGGCGGTTGAAACCACCGTTCGCTTGCCTCTCAGCGCTAAAGCGCGGAGTTTCTCGCGTATCACGAGGTCTTTTATGAATGAAGAATCTGACATTTCAGATGATAATCAATTAACCATCGAACAGGCGATCGCTAATCTCCAAAGCGAAGATTTGGGACTGCGAGTTTACGCGGCATGGTGGTTGGGGCGTTTTCGAGTCAATGTGCCTGAAGCGATCGCGCTATTAATCACCGCCCTTGTCGATGAAGCTGATCGCACTGAAGCAGGTGGCTATCCACTACGGCGCAATGCCGCGAGGGCTTTGGGTAAATTAGGCGATCGTAGTGCCGTACCTGCTTTAATCAAATCTTTAGACTGTGATGATTTTTATGTGCGCGAAGCGGCTGCTCAATCATTAGAGATGTTGAGGGATGTTTCCTGCGTTCCCAAACTGATCGAACTAATCAAAGTTCAAGATTCTAAAACTAATCTAGAACATCCTTATGATGCCCTTCTCGAAGCATTAGGAACTCTATCGGCAGTGGAAGCAATTCCGCATATTTTGCCATTTTTAGATCATCCTATTCCTAGAGTCCAATATGCGGCGGCTCGTGCGATGTATCAGCTTTCGGCAGAGCCAGAGATTGCTAATCAATATGGCGATCGCTTAGTGACAGCCCTATCTAATGATGATTTGCAATTGCGGCGTACGGTGCTTTCAGATTTGGGTGCGATCGGTTATTTGGCTGCTGCGGACGCGATCGGTCACACAATGGCAGAAAACAGCCTCAAACTAATCTCTCTAAAAGGATTATTAGAAAAACAGATAGTTCTGGCTATACCTCCTGCACTTACAGAAGGCGCAATTCAAGTCATGGCACTGATGGATGATTTATTGTAAAAATTTATTGTAGAGTAGAGAAGCGTTTTGCGCTCCTCTACTTTTTAAACCTATGACCGATCGCCTTTCCCAACTTATTCAAGCTGTAGAAGAAGCTGACTCATCTAAACTTCTACTCGAAGCAGTTCAGAACTTGGCAGATGCTCAATTAGAAGGAGCTATTCCCATTCTAATTGAAGCTCTAAGTTATAACAACCCAGGCGCAGCAGTTGCTTCGGTTGATGGATTAATCAAGTTAGGATATCCATCTGTTCCTGCGTTGCTAGAACTTTTAGATATGCATAACTACACCGCGCGATCGTGGGCGCTTCGAGCCTTGTCAGGAATTGGCGATCCGCGAGGGTTGGTGACCTTGATTGGTGTGGCAACTGCCGACTTTGCGATGAGTGTACGCCGTGCTGCTGTCAAGGGTTTAGGCATGATGAAGTGGGCTTGGTTTCCCGATGAACTGCGCGATATTGCTCAAGAAGAGGCTTTGGATGCTTTACTATTTGTGGCGCAACAGGACGAAGAGTGGGTGGTGCGCTATGCTGCGGTTGTCGGTTTGCAGTCGCTAGCAATTACGATCGCGGATATTCATCCCGAATGGCGATCAGAAATTCAAACGCAATTTAATCTAATGTCATGCAATGATGAAGTTTTAGCAGTTCGTGGTCGGGTTTGGCTAGCTCAGCAAAAGATTGCACAGGTTTACACCAATAATTTAAATATTCCTGTCAACGTGATAGAAGAGAAATCGCCTCTCTCACCCACTGACTGGCAAGATATTCTTGATAAGCTGTATGAAATCAAATATCAGGAACGACTTGAGTCTGTCAGTGAGGGCGATCCACGTCGGTTTCAGAAATTAGCGATCGCGATCGCGCAACCAAATAATTAACTTCTGCTGGACTTAAGCTTCTAGCTTTTGCTCAATTATTTAATAAAAGTTAGGGAAATTCTTCACGCTTTTCTCTAAAGCCTAGCTCTATTAAAGCTTTACGAATTTTGGCTTTCGATGGTTGAATTTTAGGCATAGCGAGATTAAGTTCGCGCGAGGTTTCTAACATTTGCCTAATGAGGATATCCAGCAAGTTATCATCCACATCTTCAGGAACCTGCTCGATACGACCTTGATAAGCAAGAGTGTAAAGCTCTAAATGATGCTTACCCATTATTTTTGCCAATTTTCTCAATGTCTCAGGTGTTGGACAAGTCCCTTTAAAACAAGCTCCACGCAGCCGCGGTTGCGGCACACCAGACAATTCAGCAAGATGGTTCATGCTAATATCTTGCTCTTCTAGATATTGGAGAACGTACTGCCCCAGCGGTGAGCAATCTTCAGTTTTGACTTGTAACCTAGGTGGCATTTTTTAATATCAACAATTTTGTTAGATTCTCCAAAGGAAGTTAATCTAACGTCACTGAATGATTTTATACCAATTATAGCGATCGCCTTCTCTCACTCTTTACCATGTTACTAAGACAGTTCATAAGTTGCCCTAGTGCCATGTGCCATGAAAACCCATTGGCACGATGCTTGGTAGAGCTAGACGACAAATCGGTTCATGATCTAGGCGATCGCTATCAAATACCCATACTTCTGAGCATTCGCGATCGCCATCAAAGACAACGGTGATCACCCAGCCAGTATCAGGATTTGTACGATTAGGGGCAAATAATGGCTCCATCGGATAGCGATTTGCACCGAGATCGGCTTCGGTGAGTTGATTAGTTTGATAGTCATAACGCGCGATCGCTCCAAATAGCTCTTGATTAATCACAGCATCAGGACGATGGAGAGAAAGATAGGTATAGCGAGAATTTTGTCCGACTTGTGAAGGTGGAACACTAGGAAATTCACAACCGCGATCGCTTAATTGCAAAGATTCGATAAATTCACCTGTATTAGGATCGAGACGCATTTGCCAGAGAGTTCCCTTTGCGGTGGTTTTAGTTTTGCCAGATGCAATTTCTTTAAGAAACTGATTGGTTGTGAAGTCGGGATAGCGGACTAAATCAAAGACAAGATTATGATCGCGATCGCTATAGCCATTGCCAAAATGCCATTGATACCAAGGTTCAGCATTGCTACGGCTGACTAATTCCAGACTATCGCGATGAAATACTAAGATTTCCATCCCTTCTTGAGGATTCCATTGCAATGAATCACTAAAACCTTGCAAATTTAGCAGCACAGGCAGTACATTCATCCGCAAAGGCGGCACACAAAAGATCAGATAATCTCCCGCCATCACAAAGTCATGCACCATCGATAGCCCTTGTAAATTAGTCTGACCTTTTTTGATCAGTTTGCCATGGCGATCGCTACGATAAACATTCAGAGTCGCATTCTTGCCATAAGAGATACCAAAATTAAAAATCTCTCCAGTTAGTGGATCGCGCTTAGGGTGAGCCGAATAGGGTAAGCGATTTTCTAAACCTTCGAGATTTTCTAAACCATAAGTCTCTAGAGTTTCTAAATCGAGCGTATGAGGAAGACCACCTTCCCATAATGCAAGTAGTTTATCAGGTAGCGCTATAACTGAAGTGTTCGCCACATTCTTAGAAGACTTGCCAAAACGCTGCCACCACAAGCCTGTGGGAGCCATACCATAATTGCCATAAATTAATTTATCAGCGCGTTCTTCTTCTAAATATCCTTCAGTTTGGACATAACGATAAGTAGCGCGTGCTTTTCCTTCGGCAAAATGCACGGCAAGAATTGCACCATCGCCATCAAACCAATGTCCAACCTGCACGCCGCCACGCTCTAATCTACCAGGTCCATTGCGATAGAGTGAACCTTGCAGATTTTCAGGAATCTTGCCAGAAATAGTCGAGAGCGGAGTAAGTGGAAACTCGGTCGCTGGCTTAGCGATCGCCTTTGCCCAAGATGCTGATTTTGAAACAGTTGCAGTCATAATTTTTATGTTGATATTATTTAGTATATTCAATCAAGTTAATATACACTTAATTGAATATACTAAATAATGTATACTCAATTAAGTGTATATGTCAATCTCGATTCTCATAAATTTTAAAATATGTCTCTTGCCTACGCCCTCTTGGTTTCTCTTATTTGCGAACCGAAAAGCGGTTACGACCTTGCCAAACAATTTGATGGCTCAGTAGGATTTTTTTGGCAAGCCACGCACCAGCAAATTTATCGAGAGTTAACCAAACTAGAGCAGCAAAACTGGATTATTGCGGAAGCGATCGCCCAAGAGGGGCGACCAGACAAAAAAATATTTTCTGTAAAAGATTTAGGTTTATCTCATCTAAAAACATGGCTATTGCAATCTAGTGATCTAGCCCCTGTCAAAGATGAATTTTTACTTAAAATTTATGCAGGTTATTTAATTCCTGAAGACGCGATCGCTCAAAAAATCCAAACTCATCGACATCGACATCAGCAGCAACTAGAAACTTATCAAGCGATCGAGCGTAACTTTTTTAGCTCATCTCAAGACTGTCCTAAAGAGTCGCGCTTTGCCTATTTAACGCTCCGCCGAGGGATTAGATTTGAGCAAGGTTGGCTCGATTGGTGTGATGAAGCATTAGAGCTTTTAGCAACTTGGGAATAATCCAAAAGGCGAATAGTGTCACAAGCGCTCCCTCTGAATCACAGCTATAAGTTAAAATTTGCAAAGTATCACATTATCTATCAAGCAATAAAACCTACAAATCAATGAGTGAAAAGACTGTATGGACTCCTGAAGCTGAAGTGAAGCTCAAAGATATTCCCTTTTTTGTCCGTCCTTTTGCGCGTAGAAAAATCGAGAAATATGCTCTCGATAATAATTTCTCTCCAATTACTATTGAGATTTATGATCAAGCTAAAAAAATGTTTAACAAGAAATATGATCAAGTCAGCAACCCCGCACTGAAGTGACGGGGCTTCGAGCCTAAAGCTTGAAGCCGTGCTGACCAGCCTAAGTCTTAACTGACTACGTTATTTAGGTCACGACACCTCGGAATGCGTGCTAGTTCCCCGCCCTGTCGTTTGCAA